>JBCDHF010000456.1:0-3820 GCA_038750375.1 Cyanobacteria bacterium P01_H01_bin.15 | reverse complement strand
TCGTTACTGCTCAGGCTTAAAAAATCCCTATTTTTTATCGGCAATTATCCACATCGTGTCAGGCTGAAAGAGCCTGACATTTTGTTGAATCCCTATGGGCAAGCAAGACTCGCCGCCAAAGCTAAGTGACTCTGACATTCGTGCTGTCTACGCCCAAGGAGAAGATGCGGTGGTGGGTTTGGTCACGCAATTGTTGAACCACCTGAACAAATTAGAGGCTCGGGTGAATGACCTGGAAGGTCGGCTGAGCAAAAATAGTCGAAATAGCAGTAAGCCTCCATCATCAGACGGATTTGGCAAACGCACCAAGAGCTTACGACAAAAGAGCGACAAGCCATCAGGTAGACAAAAGGGTCATCGTGGACAGACACTAGAGTGGCGGGAGAATCCCGATGAGACTGAGCTGCACCCGGTCCATGAGTGTTGTGAGTGTGGAGCCTCGTTAAGCGGGGTTTCAATAGACCAGGTGTTGTCGCGTCAAGTGTTCGATATTCCCCTGATAGAGCTACAGGTTAAAGAGCACCAAGTGGAGGTGAAATGTGGCCCCCATTGTGGATACTCCACAATGGGGAATTTTCCGCCAGAGGCGACCAATGTGGTGCAGTATGGTCCTCGTCTCAAAAGTATGATGGTGTACTTGATGGAAGGGCAATTGCTGCCCTCTGGCCGGGTCTGTGAGCTATTGGCCGATATGCTGAATGTATCCGTATCAGAGGGAACGCTCTACATCACCAAAGAGCAATGTTTTGAGCATTTAGAGTCAGTCGAACAAACGATCCATCAAGGGATTTTAGAGAGTGAGGTGGTTCACTTTGATGAAACAGGATTTCGTGTCAATCAACAACTATGGTGGTTGCATGTGGCCAGCACCGATGAGTTGACCTATTATCAGGTGCATCCTAAACGGGGCCGCATCGCCTTGGATGAAATCGGCATTTTGCCCGACTTTGAGGGCAACGCGATTCATGATGGATGGAAAAGCTATCAGGGCTATGAGTGTGAGCATTTCTTGTGTAATGCTCATCACCTGCGAGAATTACAGTACATTTTAGAGCAGTATGATCAGTGGTGGAGCTTTCAGTTGAGTTTGCTACTGGTCACCATTCACAGCCAAGTGCAGAAGACTAAAACAGAAGGAAAAATGCAATTATCGCCTCAAGAACTGGATGCGTTTGATGGGCGCTATGAGGCCATTCTCAATGAGGGATTTAGGCAGAATCCCATCCCACCTCCCGACCCTGATGCGGTGAAAAAACGAGGTCGGCCCAAACGCTCTGCCTCTCGCAACTTGCTCGAACGCTTACGCCATCAGAAATCATCCGTGCTAGGGTTCATGTATGATTTTGCGATTCCTTTTGATAACAATCAAGCCGAGCGAGATCTGCGCATGATGAAACTCAAGCAGAAAATTTCGGGGTGCTTCCGTTCTGAGGATGGAGCGAATCGATTCTGTCCTATTCGAGGCTATCTGGCAACCGTGCGAAAGCAAGGTCGAAATATCATGAATACTCTGGTTGACCTCTTGTCTGTCAATTCTCAATCTCCGCTACCTCAGCCTGAGTAGTGACTCATGAGCTTTGATATGGAGATAACTGCCTTACCCTTTTCTCATAGCCTACCGGACTCTTACCCCAAGCTGTTTATCCCAGTGCAATGGAGAGGTTGATTTAGGCAGAGGAGATTCCTTTGATATATCCACGGAAAGACCATATTGCCAGTCAGGAGGACAAATTGCAATATATCGAGCATAGCCTCCTAATCCCCCCAAAAATTTGGAGTAGCCAATAGTTACTAAAGCACCTTTTTCCGGGACCTGATCAAGATTTGTCACTCCTTCCGCTTGTGTATAGCCATTTCTGAGTAACCAAGCTTCTCCTTCTAAAGTTGGCGTACTATCTGTGTCAAGGGGTTCGTGTCCATGAAACAGAATCTTGCGCTTAAGATGCAAAAATTTCAAAGCTGCTAGGGATACACCGGGAAACTCAGTAAGGCTTGCTAGCGTAGGATTAGGCCAGGCTTTAGACCAATCAGAGCGAACAAACACCACTGAGCCCTCCGGAATCCTGCCATACTGCAGCTCCCAATCCAAAATATCCTGTACTTGCAGTGCATAATTTGGGTTTGCAGCTACTTGTTCTTGAATAGGAATTATCACTAATGGACGAATAGCAAAAGTTGCTGGGATCTCATCGATTGAGGGATAGTCTGGATTCCAGTGGGCTGGTGGATCGAGCTGGGTCCCCAGTTGGTCCGTTGGCAAATCATAATGGGTTGCTTCAAAACTATCAGCTGCATACGTGTATGCTTGTCCGGTTTTGGGATTAGTCGTAGCAGAAAATTTCGGCTGCCCAAAACCAGCCCACACAGGCATAGTCGGTGTAATGCTATGAGTGAGATCTACATATTTAGCTGACATAAATGACTGTTCGTAGGTTCGCCAGAGCAAG
The DNA here is from genome assembly GCA_038750375.1 of Cyanobacteria bacterium P01_H01_bin.15. Classification (GTDB taxonomy): domain Bacteria; phylum Cyanobacteriota; class Cyanobacteriia; order Cyanobacteriales; family JAAUTE01; genus JAAUTE01. The sequence goes on along the minus strand of JBCDHF010000456.1, from coordinate 1,373 downwards.
GGCGGCTGACTTGCTTGAGCGATAGCAATTCCCCATGAAATAAACGCACTAAACACAAAAATACATCCAAGGACCCAGATTTTTCTCATGACTATCTCCCTAAAATCAGATCATATATTTACAACAAATAATGATTCTGTCGAAAAAATTGAATCTTACAGTAGAACGTCTATGCCCAAAATTTCATCAGCTGCTCACTATTTGGGCTGATAACGAAGAGATGCGAAGATAGCAGTTCCGAAAAAAGTCTCAATAGACTTATCGATGTAAACCCTTGAAAATTCATTTTAGAGTAATTGCAATATTTTTTGGTCGGAAATTCAGTACGTTATAAAATCCCTGATTTCAGAGAGCTTTTTTTGGAAGGTAATTAAGGGCTAAAGTCCTTTTTTTGCGTAAGTGATGTTTGTATATTCCGTGACAATTCAGGAAATCAACGATTTCGCCCCTTACACTTTTTGAGAAAAAGCCATTTAAATCATTTCTTCTGGAAAAGCTTTCCATAGAATTTTTGAGCAAGCCCTCATTTGGTATGGAAAATTCTCAATTTGTTAATTGACTTTGCAACAAGTTTTAATAGTTCGGGATTCAGCAGGTGTTGCACCCGAAGACTGAGTCAGGACACATCTAAGCGCAATAAAGAAATCATGAATGGCTTTTACGTCCCAAGCAGCTCCTTGATGGCTATAGACAGAAGCGGAGTGAAAAAATATTAGAATAATCAACCCTGACGGTGAGGAAAGGTTAGCACATTTTGCAATATCTTGGAGTAAGAAACGGTAAAGGTCATAACTGTTTTAGGTTTAAATGCAGATGATTTCTTACTTGCGCATGACACTGGTAACCCTTTCTGATAATCCTTTAGGAAATCATTCCGCTACATATCATTTCAATTGAGTAATAATTCTACTGATAAATTAGCAATAACAGTTTATCTGGAGTAAGCATTTTCTTGCTTTAATAAATATGGAAATATCTTTTGGGTATCTAAGATATTCACATGTCCTATCACTCCTTCAATTAGCGTGAAAAATATGCCAAGTGGTGTTCACGATTCCGCTTTTATAGTTAATGCCTTTCGCTCAAGGAAATGTCGTATTAGCAAGGACAGATTTGCCGCTTTATGGATTACGGAGGAAATCGAGAATTGGGCAAATAAATATGTTGAAAAAGTTGGCAGGACAGAAATCTTGGTGCATGCTCTTCGCCATCGTTTCTTTCTCGAATGCTTACAGCGCTTTTTTGACAATACGCCCAACGGCGCGTTTATAAATATTGGTGCTGGATTTACAAATTACCCGTATCTAATTACTTCACAAGTTGATTGTTGTGAGATTGATACCGCAGTCAATATAAATTACAAGAGAAGAAAG
>JBCDHF010000455.1:0-3822 GCA_038750375.1 Cyanobacteria bacterium P01_H01_bin.15 | reverse complement strand
AGTGATGACACCGGGGATAAAGGCAATCGGATTAGTATCAGCTTTAATTTTTATCAAAAGCGCTTGAGTCAGTAGGTTTTCCAAAATGGAATAGTCAACACTTTTGTAAAACGATTTTCTGGGTTTCAGGAGTGGTGGCTTCGCAGAAATCATTAAAAACCATTTAGGGGAAAAGAGCTGAGCGCTTTAGAAAATACATGTCAAATCTCTGAAAGCCCCCCCGCTGAAGCCGTTGTCTCTAATTTCGTCCCTTTCGTCTTTTCAAACAGCTTCATAACTCAATCTTTTCATTTGTAATCGTTAGCATTGGTTCACTCAAGAGGAGACCAGTCGCCAATAGGAATGAAGGCAGCCCAAAAGAATGGATGGGCTCGCTCAGGATTCCGCAGCATTGCCAATTGCACCTGACGCAGCGCCTCCCCACGCCCCTCCCCTTGTTGTAATCGGCGGTAATAGTCCACCATCAGCTCCTGAGTTCCTTCGTCACTGACATCCCAGAGACTCATCAATTGACTTTCTGCGCCTGCTAAAGTGAACGCTCTCCGCAAGCCGTATACCCCTTCACCAGTTGCAATGTCGCCCAATCCAGTTGAACAGGCAGACAACACAACTAAGCGGGTACCGCGTAAATTTAGCCCAGTCACTTCTAAAGCGGTCAGAACACCATCTTCACCTTCACTTGTGCGTAGATTAAAGCCCGCTAATGCCAATCCAGATCGTAGTAGAGGGTTCTCTCGAGGCGGTCCTAACTGTTGCTGACTACGAAAAGTTGTCGTTACTTGTTCCGGTTTTAAGAAAAAGCCATGAGTAGCAATGTGTAGAATTTCCGGTCGTGGGTATTGCTTTAACGAGTCTTCAGAAGCTTCAATCTCAGTCAGTAAGGTCAAGTCTGGAAGCATTTGAGCGAGAGCTTTTCCTTCTGCCTCTGTTCCTGGCAAAGGACCAAACGTTAGATTATTAAGCTCCGTCGACCGACGGCTATCGTTGATATCGCCTCTCAGATTTGAGTCTTTCGCTGCTTGCGAGAGGATTCCGGTTTGTCCATAATTCGGATTTGTAAGGGCAAGTGGTGCCTGGGGTGATCTTTCCCGATAGCGAACTCGCAATAAGTCTCGACCGGAAGTGAGATAGGTCAAGCGGTATTTTTGCACTAAATATTGACCTGTTTCATCGACCAAAGCAGCGAAAGGAAGAAGATTAAGGCTACTATCAGGCGCTAACAGCAAATGGCTAGCGGTGCCGATTATCTCTCGCACCGGAACCATTAGTCGTTGATCCAATTCGCGAGCGGTGCTTCTGATCGTTTCACCATCACTTACGGCCGGTTGAAGATTGTGATTCAGATCCCCTTCGTTAATACCCCTCCGAAAGCGTTGGATAAGCTCATCAATATGGGCAGCTTCTCCAAGATCACGAAACCTAACGTCACCCGCAGAGTTCAACACGTAAACTGCATAGCGAGGTTTACCAAACTGCTCTCCATTCGGTCCGTCAGGATCAAAAGGTCGGTACTGAACAAACTCCACCAAAGCTGCGTTGTATGGGATCGCTGCTTGCACAGCCGCTATCATTGCAGGCTCTGTTATTTGGTGAAATTCGGAACTGCGAGCACTAAGTTGACTCTCAAGACGTTGTATCTCTTTGTCTAAACGAGTCCGTTTATCATCAAGTTGCTGACCAAATGGTTCCTGACTAGCTAAAGACCGAAAGCTCAGAGCAGCTCGCTGGGCTTGTTTATCAGTCAGCGTTGAAAAGAGCTCTTTTCCGACAGGGTCGAGATTATCTCTGAGAGTTTGCATTGCTTTTCCCATCGCATCCAGAACGCGGCCTTTACGGCGTAGCAAAGTGGTTAGGGCAAGACGACTCGCTCTATCATTGTGGGGCACTGCCTGGAGATGGAAAGAAATATAGTTATTGGTCCTATCACGAAACAAATCTAAGTATTGCTGTTTTTGTCGTTCTGAGCCAACTAACAAATTAGCAGCGATGAGACTCTCTTCCATGTCAGCAGCCTGGCTATAGAAAGTTAGTGCTGCAGAATAATTGTCTTGGACCTGATAAAACAACCCTAAATTATTGAGATTAAGCGCTAAAAAAGGGTGGTCTTTGCTTTCATGAATGCGCTGAAACATCTCTAGCGCCTCCAAAAAATAAGACTCAGCTTCTGCTACCCTACCCAGTGACTGGTATAAAGATCCCAGATTATTTAAATTGAGAGCGATATACGGATGATCTTGATCCTGATGGATGCGCTTTAGCATTGCTAAGGCATCTAGCAAGTGCGGCTCAGCTTCTGCATATCGACCTTGGGATTCGTACAGTGTACCCAAATTGTTAATGCTTAGAGCTGAGTGCGGATGATCTTGGTCCTCATGTATGCGTTTCAACATATGCACAGCTTCTTGAAAGTAGGTCTCAGCCTCTTCATACTTCCCCTGGGATTCTGATGAACCCCCCAAATTATTGAGAGTAGTGGCTATATATGGATGATCTTGATTATTAAAAATTCGCTGAAACATCGCTAAGGCAGATAAGAAATAAGGCTCAGCTTCGTCATATCTTCCCTGTGATTCGTATAAAGTACCTAAGTTATTTAGACTTTGAGCCACATCTGGATAGTCCTGGTCTTGGTAAATACGCCGTAACATCGCGAGAGCATTTTGAAGATAGGGTTCCGCTTCTCCGTCCCTCCCTTGAGCTTGGTATAAACCCCCCAGATTATTCAAATTAATCGCAACCGATGGGTGATCTTGGTCCTGGTGGATACGCCGTAACATAGCTAAAGACTCTAAGAAATAAGTCTCAGCTTCTCCATATCGACCATTTGATTCATACAAAATACCTAAGTTGTTTAGACTGATCGCGACATCAAGATTATCTTGGTTGTTGTAAATGCGCCTTCTCATCGCCAAGGCATTTTGATAATATTGTTCGGCCGTTTTATATCGTCCTAAGGATGTATTTACAAAACCTAAGTTGTTGAGCGCTTGAGCCACATCAGGATGATCCTGATCCTTATAAATTTGCCGAAAGACTTCAATGGCATTAAGGAAATACTGTTCGGCTTCTATATTCCATCCTTGAGCTTGGTACAAAAAGCCTAAGATATTGAGACTAGAGGCGATGTCAGGATGCGCACCATCATGTACGCGCTGTTGCAGGTCCAGTGCTTTTTTCGCTAATGGGATCGCGGCTGCTAGATTCCCTTGATCAATCAAAGCTAGAACCTCTTGATTCAAGGAATCCGCTTCGGCGAGAACAACATTTACTGTTGTTATTTGCCAACTTAATTGATATGTTCCAGTTTCTCCGACTTCATGACTGCGGATAAAGATCTCATAATTCCCAGAGGTGGGAAGCTCAACGCCACGTCGAACGCTGTTGTCTTCTCCAGCATCATCAGGAGCAATAATTACTTCTTTATCCTGATCAAAAATTACCAAAGCTGGATTGAAGTCCTGGCTGGTCAGGTCAACTAGCAGCCACTGTCCTGCTTCTCCATTGATTGTGTATGACGAATAATAAACTCCATTCTCATCAGTCGGGCTCTTAGAGTCTAAGTCCCCCTCAATGAATTCTTGGATCGGTCTCTCGGATTGGGGCAATATACTCTGGGCTTGCTCTTGTTTCAGAAAATTTTCTGCTGCAGTGAGCAATTTAGGACCCCATAAATTTTGCGCTAAAACAGCCAAGTTTCCATATTGTTGGTCCTGACGAAGTGCATCCATTCCCCAACGCAATCCTTCCTCTTGCTCACCCTCCTGAAATAATGCTATGCCGAGGGCCAGTTTGAGCTCGGCAAATGACTCATCAATCTTTACT
>JBCDHF010000454.1:0-3829 GCA_038750375.1 Cyanobacteria bacterium P01_H01_bin.15 | reverse complement strand
GGTTGCGATCGCGAAAACCTTACGCCTCTAGAACAGGCAGAAAAACTGTACCAGGCTGATTTTGTGGTGGTTTCTCATAATACTGCGTCCGATCCAATTTTTAACTACGCGAATGCGATCGCGCAAAAACTCTGGGAACTGGACTGGGAGCAGTTTACCCAAACCCCTTCTCGCTTAACGGCCGAGCCCCCGACCCGCTCAGAACGAGAAGAATTATTAGCAGCCGTTCGTCGTCAGGGCTATATCGACAATTACTGGGGCGTTCGAGTCACGCCTAGTGGTCGCCGCTTTCGTATTGAGCAGGTGACAGTCTGGAATCTATACGACGCAGAAAATAATTATCAGGGCCAGGCCGCCACTTTTAGAAACTGGGTTGATTTGTAGGAACAACAAGGCTGTTAGTAGCGTTTATCGTAAGTTCCATCGCCATTTTCATAGAGCGTGGTCGCGTGTCAGAGTGCCTTGAGAGTAAGTGCCTCAGAATGATAGAGGTCTTAAGTGATCTGGCGAAAGCTATATAATCTATTCCGAATCACCTGTTACTAACCGCCAAAGTTCATGCCCTGGTTTGTGAAAATCGAGAAAGGAATTGTTGATAAGCTTATATTTGATCAGTTTGTCCCCGCACATTTGGATTACGTCAAGCAACTTATTGCGGAAGGTCATCACGCAAAATCCGGGTATTGGGCAGAAAAAGGGGGCGGCATGTTACTGTTTCAGGCGACATCTATCGGTGAAGCCCAGAAGATTGTGGATGCAGATCCCCTGGTGCAAAATCACTGCGTTACCTACGAGCTACATGAATGGACGGTGGTTGCTGAATAATATTCAGTCTATGGGTACACAAGAACCGTTGGACATGCGAGCACCTTTGAAGAAGTCACAGTCTCGGGATTTCACGAGCGGCAGGCGGAAGTTTCGCAGCCTCTTGTCCGGCATAGCGCGCATAGCTCCCGATTAAATCGTAGGGAGTTCGAGCTAATACGACCGGAGGCGCTTGTTTAGCTGCTATCTGGACTAAGCATTTCGGAATTTCCTTGAAAACCCATCGCACGATTCGTCTACCAGTGTTCAACGGTTTCGGAGACTTCATCAACTTTACGCCGTGGAGTTCATGGAGATAGCGATTGGAGCGCCCATAGCGACGAAACTGACTGCGGAAGTCGGCTAAGTTATCTCGGTGACGATGTTGAATGATGGCGTTGGGCGCATATGTGATTTGCCAGTCAGCCTCCCGTTGGATACGCCAACAAATATCTGCATCACCCCCTGTTGTGAGATAGGGACGAAATAGCCCGACTTGCTCGAAAGCTTGTTTGCGGACGCCTAAGTTGGCAGTTTGACCATAGGGACAAAAGGGGTGCTCCAGCAAAAAATGCTGCGACATCATTTTGCTCAGCTCGGCGTATTGCTCTAATAACGTTTCACCGGGCAGCGCGGCAACTTCGCCCACAACTAAACCGATAGCGGGATCTGTAAAGGGATTTGCCAATTCTTCCACCCAAGTCGGTAAGGGTCGACAGTCAGCATCGGTAAAAGCCAGGATTTCACCCTGCGCGACTCGAATTGCCACATTTCGGGCAGCATATGAACTTTGGATTTGATTTTCAGCCAGCGCTTGTAGATTCCAGCCTTCGTTTTTGGCGTTCTTTGCCGCCTGGCCCAGAATCTCACCCGTGCGATCACGGCTATTGTTATTGACCAATAAAAACTCACTGCGATCACGGGGATAGGTTTGGGCTCTGAGGCAGGACAGCAAACTTACCAAGTCTGCTTCCCCGTTGTAGATCGGGACTATGACGGAAACGAAAGGTCGTTCGGAAGTCATGGTTTTCAGGAAAGTCCAGGCAGGCTCGCTAGTTGAACTTCCCTATCCTATAGCGCTCTCGGGTTCAGTCCAACTGTTTGAGGCAATCGCGCTCCTAGTCAGTAAGGCCATGTTTGAGAGCAAAGCGAACCAGCTCAGTACGACTATTGGTGCCGGTTTTACTGAACAGGCGGCTTACGTATTTTTCGACGTTACGGACGCTAGTTTCGAGCTGGCGGGCAATTTCTTTATTCATTAAACCTTCAGCAACCAAATCCAAAACGCTCTGTTCACGGGGAGTGAGGTCTACAGCAATCGGTGAGGGCGTAACTTGCAGTTTGGATTCTTGCTGGTTGAGCTGTTCTTTGAGGGCTTTAATTTCTTGAATTACTTCTTCGAGCTTGGCGCTATCAGTGCCGCTGCCAAGGGTTTCCCTGCGGGCGAGTAGGTTCCGGATCATCGCTTCGAGTTCTTCCGGGTCAAAGGGCTTCGAGAGATAGGCGTCCGCTCCGGCGTTATAGCCTTCAATGCGATCGCTTGTCATGCCACGAGCCGTCAGAAAAATAACTGGGATACGGGCGTAGCGAATGTCGTCGCGCAGTTCCTTGAGAAAGGCATAGCCATCGACCTGGGGCATCATAATGTCGGAGACGATCAAATCCGGGGTCTCTTTTTGAATCAGTTCAAGAGCTTGAGGCGCGCTAGCTGCAGTTTGAATAGAAAATTCTTCTGAATCTTCGAGATAAGCCTGTAGCGATTCGCGAACTCCGGGTTCGTCATCGACGATTAATACTCTAGAAAGGTCGCTCATGATTGCCCCACATACTGACAGCTAGATTTCACTGTACCTTAAGGTTCTGAATCACAGAGCAACTGTTTACAGAATCTAATTACAGGACCCAAATGAATAGTCAAGTAAATTAAGGATTGAGTCGCTTTATGTAGTGATATGTAGTGGGTTCTAAACATTGATGGAAAATAAAGCTAACTTGTGGAATTTATTGCATGAGGGAAGTATCGTTGCATTTAGTAGAGATCTTGCTGGCAAAGATATCAATGTAAAAGCTAACATAAAGTATCTTTGTCAATCACTGGCAACTAAACCAGAATTTTTATCGATTAAACTTAGGGATTGTCGAGGCTTAAGTTATCGTCTTCTCAACAAATCCGTAACTTTGAATCAGCCAGATCTGCTAGGGAATTGCAGCCTCGAAATCCTTAGGGCAGAGGAAAATTGTGGACAAGTCTCAGTTTTTTGCACTGAAGGAATAATTGACTTAGATCATTCTTTTGCTGAATATATATTAGATGATGGCTCTCAAATTTCATTGACTACTTTGTTGGACGGGGTAGATCGATATTGGACCAACTTTAAGCGGCACGAGAAGAATGACATGTAGCAAAAAAAATATGGAGTACTCGAATCAGTCGCCAATATGTAAACTGTGATCAGAACACTTAAGGATTTCCGATTTTGCTTTGAGCGGTCTGACCAGGAGTCGCCTCTTTTTAAAAGCGGCTGCGGTTGCACGGTTAACTCTTTGTTCAAACTGGATTAAAGGTGGCGAGCTATTAAACCCAGAGAACCCAACAAACTCACAAAAAGGAATCATTTATAAGTTGCTTCCTACACAATGATCGTCGGATTCCGACTAGATCTTCAACCCCATTGAGCACTGGATTTACATAAAAGCCTCCAAGAGTAAGAGTCTCCGCAAATTCGATGGAAAAATCATAGTTGGCGACATTGCCAAAAATAGAATTCTCCGCAAAATCAGCCTCACTGAAACTAAGCGTATTTGCTCTGGCAGCGTTACTGGCAGCCAAAACATAAGCCAACGTTAGATCCCAAGCCAAAAAACTACGTTTTTTTCAACTGTTCTTTCACGATTTAATTTCTTCTGGAGTTTGTGTTTAACGCGGGCTTTGTTGCATGAATAATCGTTGCTATATAAGGGTTTCAGACTTTGAAAAGGCGAAATTCGAGTTTTTCTTTAGTTTTGAATCGTCGAAACCCTTAAT
>JBCDHF010000453.1:0-3847 GCA_038750375.1 Cyanobacteria bacterium P01_H01_bin.15 | reverse complement strand
CCTTCTTTTCAATCACTGGATTCATATTGCTGATTGATCCTCAAAATATATTTCGTATCATAAATATCAAAGGAATAAATAGAATCAAGCCTTTTGTCCATCATGGTGGGATGCGAGAAACCAAGTCACTTGATCTTGAAATTGGTCAATACGACACGCTTATTCTGGGCACTTCTAGAGCCCGAGGAATTCAGATTTCCCACCCCTTCTTTGATAACAGAGTGACCTATAATGCCGCTTTAGATGGAGCGAACTTCTATGAGATTTACGAGGTTTTTAAGTTTTCCATTGAGCATAATCCAATCAAAACAATTGTGTTAGGGTTGGATGTCCAGTCTTTCACCGACGCGAGAAAGGGAATTAAATCATTTTATGAATCCAGGTTCGCCAATAAAAACATTTTAATTTCGAACATTCAGGATCTAACGTCTCCCACTATGTTAGAGCGATCTATAGAAACGGTAAGAGCAAATTTTGATAGTACGGAGGAAATAGTTTCTACGGATGCAGACCAAGTGTTCCAAGAGACTGGAAAAACTGCAAACTATACTAAACGTTTTCAAGAGGTTAATTTAGTCAAGCCTTTGCCGCCAGGGGCTATTTACAATAGTCCGCAAAGATTTGAACTTTTAGAAGATCTAATTCGAACAGCCTTAGACAATAATATTGAACTGTTCTTATATATTTCTCCAGTGCATGCTAGGAATCTGGAAGATATACGGCTATCTGGCCTCTACCCAGAATTTGAGGACTGGAAGCGATTAATGGTTGATGTTGTAGCGAGAGTAAACCAAGACTATGCCGCGCGGAATCCTGTTGCTCTTTGGGATTTTAGCGGTTACAATAGTATCACGTCCGAGGAATTTTATCAAAAATGGTATTGGGACAAAAGCCACTACAAAAGAACTATTGGTGATATGATTTTGGATGTTATGATATCAAAATCAGGGCGGGACGAGTCAGCACCTGCTGATTTTGGCGTAAACATTGATCAAACTAATATCGAGTCCCATCTTCAAAGTATTCGTCAAGATCAGTCTAACTATCATCAAACATTCAATGATGAGATTAAGAAGCTTGAGAAAATTGCCGCGGCGGAACGAGCTTCCACGGGGAATCCGAATGCAGATTAATAAATTAGCTCTATATCTGCATTTAGGGGATCAATACCTAAGCTCCGAAATGTGGATTCAGTTAATTTATAAGCGCCATGAGTATCGTTCCTCAGCCTCAATGTCATCGCGGCAGTAAAATGTGAGATCTTGAAATAAAATAATAGTGTGAAATAGACAACCATATTGCATATTGAATCATCTAGACCCTCTTCCAAATTATATAGTAGCCGGCACCTTCGTAAGGGAGCAGCTACGCTCCAGACCGCTTTAAAATTAAGCAACTCAAAATCAGAATTGTCCTGAGCAATCTCTGTGAAGGCGGTAAAGTGCCTCTTGCGATTAAAGCTGTCTCAAGTTAATCACTGTGTCGTCATGTCGGAACTGCCAATTCTCCCATTAAAACCCTTAACGTTGTTTAATGGGCAGCTCTATCATCTTTAAGCCTCTTGTCTCGTCGGATTTGAATCGATATGGAAACTCTGACCCTCACTAGACCGGACGATTGGCATCTACATCTGCGGGATGGTGCAGCCCTCAAGGCGGTGTTGCCCCATACAGCCCGGCAGTTTGCGCGGGCTATTGTGATGCCGAACCTCAAGCCTCCCGTTCGGACGGTTGCCGAGGCGGTAGCTTATCGCGATCGCATTGTGGACGCGATTCCGGCAGGGCTAGAATTTGAACCCTTGCTGACGCTATATCTGACTGATAATACACAACCGGAAGAAATCATCGCGGCAAAAGCCTCTCAGGTTGTGAAAGCCGTTAAGTATTACCCTGCTGGTGCTACGACAAACTCAGATTCTGGGGTAACCGATATTCGCAAATGTGATCGCGTATTTGAGACGATGCAAGAGGTGGATTTGCCGCTGCTGTTACACGGGGAAGTGACAGACTCGGAGATTGATGTGTTTGATCGCGAGAAAGTGTTTATTAAGGAGCATTTAGTCTCTTTACGGGAGCGGTTTCCACAGTTGCGGATTGTATTCGAACACATAACCACGGCGGATGCGGTGAATTTTGTCTTTGAGAATGAGAAGATGGCGGCAACTATAACGCCTCAGCATTTGTTATTTAATCGCAATGCCTTATTTAAAGGCGGGATTCGTCCGCATTTTTATTGTCTACCTATTTTGAAGGGAGAAGAGCATCGCTTTGCGGTTCTGCAGGCGGCAATATCCGGAAATCCCAAGTTCTTTTTAGGAACTGATAGTGCGCCCCATGCAAGGCATACAAAAGAAACGGCTTGTGGCTGTGCGGGCTGTTTTACGGCGTTACACGCGTTGGAGCTATATGCAGAAGCATTTGAACTAGCGGATGCCTTGGACAAATTAGAGGCGTTTGCCAGTTTTTATGGTCCTGATTTTTATGGTTTGCCGCGCAATACCGAGCAGATTACATTGGGGAAGAAAACTTGGCGGATTCCCGATAAATTACCGTTTATGGATTCGGGTTTAGTGCCTTTGAGAGGAGGGGAGGAGATGACTTGGCAGATGTTATGAAATTTAGAGTTTCTGTTGACTTGAACTTGGTGGATACTGCAGAGGAAGAACTGTTCCAGATTCTGCTGTATCAATATTCCTCTAAAATCAGTGGATTGATGGCGTCTGTACAGAATATTCAAGAGAAGGTTTTTCCGATTTTGAGAATTGTGGCGCTGATTGCTAGTGGTTTAGGAATTTTGTTGAGCCTCTTAATTAGTTGGAGAGGCTATTTTGTGTTTTTCATCATTGCCTTTGCGCTCTTTTATTTTTTGATACCTATTTCAAGAAAACTTGACCGCTACATCGATAAGTTTCATCGATTTGCCGGACGTAAAGTATGTCGATTCGCGGCAAAGAGGGCCTTTTCAAAAGCCAGAGAATTTCTACCCTATCAAGCAGAGTATGAATTTCTGGGAGCGACGCTGCAATGCTATCGAGAAAAAGCAGAAAATACAGAACTATATTGGTCTAAGGCTCTAAACGGTGTTGCGATTTGCGGCGATTCTGTTGCAGTCTTTTTTGAGAAATGGCGCTCCGTTTCCCCGACTATCGTTGTTCTCTATTCAGACTGCTTTCAATTAGAGCCTGCCCTTAGAGCTTATTCTTTCCCTTTCAAACTGAAACAAGATCTTTTACCTTAAGGCTGAATGTTGTTACAAGGTTATCGCTAATACTGAGTGAGAGAGGGAGATTGATGCTCGTTTGAATTCGGCACCGGTGACGAGTTGGGACGAGGCGTTTGTAAGTAAGGAGAGGGGATTCGAGCTGCGTTAGAGCCGTTTTCTCCGGTTCTAAGACTTGAGGATTCTCTGGGGATTGCAGCGGTAAAACCCTTGGGGAAATTGTGGAATAAGCCACCGTTCCGACCAAATTTTGTGACGCGGCATGTGGCTTTAGGGGCGATTCGGTCGTTGTTGTTGGGCGCAGATATCCTTTTTGTGGCAATAACGGGAGCACGTCCTATTTTGGAGAGGGAAAAATAAAATATAGAAGTAGGTAGAGGTATTCGAGTACTTTGAGCATGCAGCCAGAGTAACAGGAACAGATGCAGGCCTACATCACAGAAATCGCCAAACTCTTGTATGCAGACATAGGAGCCAAAGGAATGGCCATGAGCACATTGGCTGACATCGAACAAACCGTGCGTGCCCAGATGCTAGAACATGTTTCCCCCAACTCGGATTTTTTATATCCACACAAAAACAGGACCAGACAGCGGATAGAGCAGCCGACACCTTCGTAAGGGGGCGG
>JBCDHF010000452.1:0-3848 GCA_038750375.1 Cyanobacteria bacterium P01_H01_bin.15 | reverse complement strand
GATTTTGATCTTTCCAACCGATGAATTGGGGAAGATGGTCAATGATTTGTCGCAGTAACTGCCGGGAGTCTCGCAGTTCTTGTTCAGTTCGCTCGCGATCGCTGACGTCACGGCAAACAAGAACCCAACAATTGCTTTCGGGAATGCGGGTGAGCGAAATATCCATTGCGAAAAGGCTTCCATCACAACGTTTGGCAGTGGTCTGACCTTGCCAAGCATTTGTTTCCATCAGTTTAGTTAAGACATGATGCTGAAAGTGTTGAATCCGAGATGGATCTAAGCAACAGTCCCAACTACGTCCTTTGAGCTGCCGATATGTTTCATACCCAAACATTTTGACATAGGCAGAGTTGAGATAGACAAAACAGTCATCCTCTAAAAAAGCAATGCCTTCAACGGCAGCTTCAATTAAGGCAAGCTGTCGTTGCTGTAGAATTTTTGTCCGGTGTCGTTCGACCGCAATGCGAAACAGTTGAGTCACATTGACCATCATTTCTAACTCTTGTTCTCTGGGGGTCCTAGATTCGTCCCAATAGATACACAAAGTTCCAAGTGCTTCCTTATTCCGAGAACTTATGCAGGGAATTGACCAAGAGGCGCGAATATCGTATTCCTTTATCGTATCTTTAAAGACTTCCCAGCGCGGGTCTGAGTTGGTGTCGCGACAAACCGCGGGCTTTCCTGAAAAGATCGCGGGTCCACAACTACCCATTTTGTCTGTAAGTTCGATGTTATTAACTTTTTGTCGATAGGAGTCAGGCATGCTGGGGGCTGCCCCTGTCGTGAGCAAACCTGTCTCGGAATCGTATAAGTGAATAGTTACTCGCGCATGAACTAGTAGGGATTCGGCAAGTTGGGCAATGCGGGTTAGGGATTCGGAGAGCGCGCGATCGCTGGCAATGGATTCGACAACTGCAGTTTGTTGCGCCAACCAAGTGCCGCTAAACTCTAGGGCTAAGACTGAATTCAATGGAGGTGTGTTGTGACTAGAAGTTGACGAGTTCATGGGCGATCGCAAACGTTATGTCTATATGCTACTCGTTGTTTTTTTTGCGTCCAGTCCAGTTGTTTGCTCCTTGAACAGTTTCGTTAGAGGGTCTAAGAGCCTGAGATTGGCCGTAAGTTAATTTCTAGCTAGGTTCACGAGCAATTCAGACAAAAAAAAACCAAGGACTTGAACCAAGGTTGAGCTAAATATAGCGAGATTTCTGTCTTTTTTGTAGTAGTTTGACAAGCCGGTCAACCGAAATAGCTCGTACAGTGGTTTGCTGTACCAGCTATTTCACGATTTAACCCGCATACACAAACTATTGGCGGTTTTGCTCAAGAAACGGTTTCGGCTATCGGCGATAGACTTTTAACGGCTAGTCTTTCTGCTTCCACATCCGCGAAAATGGTGTCTCCTGGCTTGAATTCACCGCGTAAGATGGCTTTTGCGATCGCAGTTTCAAGGTAGCGCTGGATCGCTCGCTTTAAGGGACGGGCGCCGTACACCGGATCAAAGCCGATATCTGCCAAAAATTCGAGAGCGGCGTCAGCGAGCTTAAGAGTGAGCTGCTGCTCTGCTAAGCGCTCTTCCAGGCGGGCAACTTGCAGTTTGACAATGCGACTGAGTTCTTCCCGAAGCAGACCGTGGAAAATGATGATTTCATCGATCCGGTTTAGGAACTCCGGGCGGAACTGCTCACGCAGAGATGCCATCACTCGCGATCGCATCGCTTCGTACTGACTGTCGTCGCTGGCGAGATCAAGAATGTATTGGGAGCCGACATTACTCGTCATGATGATAATGGTATTGCGGAAGTCAACGGTACGACCCTGGGAATCCGTTAAGCGACCATCATCGAGAATCTGTAGCATCACGTTAAAGACATCGGGATGAGCTTTCTCGATTTCGTCAAACAAGATCACCGAGTAAGGGCGACGACGAATGGCTTCAGTAAGCTGTCCGCCCTCTTCATAACCCACATATCCTGGAGGGGCTCCCATCAGACGAGACACAGAATGTTTCTCCATATATTCGGACATATCAATGCGAACCATCGCAGATTCCGTATCAAATAGACTAGCGGCTAGGGCTTTCGCTAATTCCGTTTTACCCACACCGGTCGGTCCGAGGAAAATAAACGACGCCGTTGGCCGATTAGGATCGGACAGTCCGGCTCGTGAGCGCTGAATAGCATCGGCTACCGCCGTAACCGCTTCACTTTGACCGATGACCCGCTCATGGAGTTGATCTTCGAGATGCAAGAGCTTGTCTTTTTCGGAAGAAACCAGTTTGCTAATCGGGATCCCGCTCCATTTGGAGATGATTTCAGCAATATCGGAGTCAAGAACTTCCTCCCGTAGCAATGATTTCTCTGTCGTTTGACGGTTCGCTAATGCAGCTTCGGCATCTACTTTCTGCTTTTGCAACTCCGCCAAATTGCCAAATTTGAGTTGAGCGGCTTTGTTGTAGTCGTAATCTCGCTCAGCCTGTTGGATTTCTAGATTGACCTGCTCGATTTTCTCGCTGATCTGCTGAATCACGTCGATGCCGTCTTTTTCAAGCTGCCACTGGGCTGTGAGCTGGGCTTGCTCTTCTTTGAGATCTGCTAGCTCTTTGTCCAGGCGCCCTAAACGCTCAATGGAGGCTGCGTCATCTTCTTTACGTAGGGAAAGACGCTCCATTTCCAATTGCAGCACTTTGCGATCGATTTCATCGAGTTCTTCGGGTTTGGAGGTAATTTCCATTTTCAGCTTGGCGGCAGCCTCGTCGACCAAGTCGATCGCCTTGTCCGGCAAGAATCGATCACTGATGTAGCGATCTGACAGCATCGCTGCGGCGACTAGGGCTGTATCGGCAATTTGGACGCCGTGGTGAACTTCATAGCGCTCTTTGAGACCTCGCAGAATGGACACCGTGTCTTCTACGGTCGGTTCACCCACATACACTGATTGGAAACGACGTTCCAGAGCCGCGTCTTTTTCAATGTATTTTCGATATTCATCTAAAGTAGTTGCCCCAATACAGTGCAGTTCGCCTCGGGCGAGCATGGGTTTGAGCAAGTTGCCCGCATCCATGGCGCCGCCAGTGGCTCCCGCCCCCACAACCGTGTGGATTTCGTCGATAAAGACGATAATTTGTCCGTCGGCCTGGGTAACCTCCTTGAGAACCGCTTTGAGGCGCTCTTCAAATTCACCGCGATATTTGGCTCCGGCAATCATGCTGCCCATATCGAGCGCAACCAAAGTGCGATCGCGTAGAGATTCTGGAACGTCCCGATTAACAATTCGCTGAGCCAGACCTTCGACAATAGCGGTTTTACCGACGCCGGGTTCCCCGATTAAGACCGGATTGTTTTTGGTCCGTCGCGAGAGAATTTGAATGGTACGGCGGATTTCGTCGTCGCGGCCAATTACGGGGTCGAGCTTGCCGTTGCGGGCCAGTTCGGTCAGGTCGCGACCATATTTTTCGAGGGCTTCATATTTGCCTTCGGGGTTTTGGTCTGTCACCTTTTGGCTACCTCTGATGTCCTGAATAATTTTTTTGAGCTTGGCTTCTGTCAGATCAAACTCTTTGAAGAGATTTCTGCCAAAGCGGTCATCTTTGGCATAGCTTAAAACCAAGTGCTCAATAGAAATAAAATCATCGTCAAATTGCTTGCGTTGGGCTTCGGCGCGATCGAGGAGTTGGTCTAAGCTTTTACCCAAATAAATCGAGTCACTAACGCTAGACAGGCTCGGTTGCTGCGCGATGAATTGATTGGTGCGATCGCGCAGACGCTGAACGTTAACGTCAGCCTTCGTAAAAATAGTGGTCGCTGAGCCTTTTTCTTCGAGTAGAGATTTCAGCAAGTGATCGGACT
>JBCDHF010000451.1:0-3848 GCA_038750375.1 Cyanobacteria bacterium P01_H01_bin.15 | reverse complement strand
GAACCGCTCTCATCCCGAATCTCAAAAAACGCCAGTTTCCCAAAAGCTCGCCGCGCCATTATCCGCCCCGCAATTTGTACGCGATCGCCAATTTCTTCTCCGGGGGGTAAGTCTTTGTATTTGGACTGCAGATCAGCCGCGCGATGACTGGATTCCCAGCGATAAGCGTAAGGATTAAAGCCCAAATCCCGCAGTTGCTGCGCTTTCTCAATGCGAGCGGCCCGAATGTCGTCCAGGCTAGAAGTACGGGCAGAGGAAGAAGATGCGTCGGAGGGCGCCATGATCAAGTGTTAGGTCCAGTTGCTGAAGAATCGAAACTCATCCTAACCCATATAGGCAAAGGCATTTCCGTCAAAAATAGGGAGTTTCGGAAAATACAGACGCTCCTCTACTGAGATTAGCCAAACACGCGATCGCAAAACTCGACCCGTAAGTCCCGACCCAAGATTGAGCGAAACTAATGCGATCACAGACTTAGCAAAATAATTTCCCCAACTCGATGTTATGGTAGTTGCCACTTTCGTAAGGTGAAGGCTGCGCGCCAGAACGCTCTAGAATTAAGCTACTCAAAATCAGAAGTGTTCTAAGCGTTCTGGCGAAAGCTATAAATTATCGGGTTGAGCTCGCCATTACTTCGCCTTCTGGCGCAGCTTCAAGCATTTTCAAAATAAAGGCATAGTCAAAAGCTTTCTCCCTGAGCTTGGTGTAGCGGGCAGAAGAACCCGCATGCCCAGCCGTCATCTTGATTTTTAAGAGCAGCACATTAGAGTCGGTCTTGAGCTCACGTAACTTTGCCACCATTTTTGTGGGTTCCCAATAGGTCACCTGCTCATCGGTTATGCCCGAATTGAAGAGCAAATTAGGATAATCTTTCGGCTCAACGTTATCGTAGGGAGAATAGCTCAACATATATTTGAACGCCTCTGCATCTTTAATAGGATTGCCCCATTCGTTCCATTCCGGAGGTGTCAAAGGCAGGGTCTCATCACAAATCGTGTTGATGACATCAACAAAAGGAACATCCAAAATAACCGTGTGGAAAAGCTCCGGCGCCATATTGATAACAGCCCCCATCAGTAGTCCACCAGCACTACCACCGTTAGCGATGATCTTCCCTTGAGACGTGTATTGTTGATCGACTAGATACTGACAACAGGAGATGAAATCTTTGAATGTATTCACCTTCTTATTCATCTTGCCGTCTAAATACCATTGATAGCCTCGATCCGAGCCGCCGCGAATGTGGGCGGTTGCACAAGCAAACCCTCGGTCTACCAGAGTGATGATGTTAGAGGAGAAGTAAGCGGGCATTGAATATCCGTAGGAGCCATACCCATAAACAAAAGCGGGCGCTTGAGCGTTATGAACAAATCCTTTTTTCGTCACAACCGTTAGCGGAATCTTTACGCTATCGTGAGCGGGCGCAAACAGCCTTTTAACCTCATATTCATCGGAGTTAAAGTTAGGACAGTTTCCGGGTTTAACAATAGAAATTGCACCCGTTTCAAAGGTGTACTCTTGGGTCTCTGTGGGTCTAATAGGCGACTGATAATCAAATTGAATACTCTTACTCTCATATTCCAAGGCGCCAAGGTAGCCTAAAGAATACGCCTCATCTTTCATCTCAATTTCGCGAGTTTCTCCAGTGGCTGTGTTCCTGATGAGGATTTTCGGCAACGCTAACTTATTGTCGCTCACGAACATCACCAGGTGGTCCTGATAGAGGTCGATACTCTTGATGTAGTTTTGCTCTTTGTGGGCGACATACTCTGACCAAGTATCTTTCTCCCAGCACTCCGTAGAGCAGGTCATTATCTTATTTTTTACGCAGCCATCGGAATTAGTCAGGATTTAAAATCGACCCTGTCCCGAATCTAGCGAGAGCAAAACGTCTGTTTCTAGCTCATGAAAGAGAACCGGTTTAGCCTTAGGATCATGGGCATCCATTAGATAGAGCTGGTTGGCGTTAGTGTCCCCAAACTCCAAGATGATGTGATTTTTATCGCTTGTTTTATACACTGACATGAAGAGATTGCTCAAGCGCTCAGGACGCTCAAAGACTAGCTCTCTATTTTCGGGTCCATCGTGAATGGAAAATCGATAAAGTGCGCTCCCCCGGCCATCTTCTGGATCGCGTTCGATGTAGTAGAGGTGCTGATAATCGCCGCACCAGATTAGGTCGCCTGTGCTCTCTTTTGCCTCCCAGGAAAAATCTTTCCCGGTTTCTAGGTCGCGCACTTTAACGGCGTATTCCATTGAGCCAGTAGTATTTTCTGAATAAGCCAGATAGCGATCCCCCTCGCTTCTGCTCAGGGTGCCCAAACTGTAATAGCCTCTACCCTGAGCCTCCACGTTGACATCGAAGAAAATTTCTTCTTCTGCGTCTAAACTCCGCTTTTTCCGGCAGTAGTAGGAATAGTCTTTGCCTTTTTCGATCCGCACGTAGTAATAGTTTTCGCCTTGTTTCATCGGCGCACAAGAATCATCCTCTTTGATCCGGGAGAGCATCTCCTGATAAAGCGCTTCCTGAAGATCTGAGGTTCCGTCCATGACGGCTTCGGTATACTCATTCTCAGCGGCTATGTACTCAGAGATCTTTTGATTGTGAAAATCAAGATCGCCTTTGATGAACTTTTGCCAGTTTTGATCACGCAACCAGTGGTAGTTATCGATGCGTTCAGTGCCGTGGCTCTTGATGACATGTGGTATTTTTACTGCACGCGGGGGCTGTCCCTGGATTGACATAAAAACTCCTTGGTTGCGTCGTCGTTGGCGAATTTTAAAGATCTCCGATAATCATTACGTAGCTGCCGCTTCAAGCTGGGCTTCTGCTGCTTTCAGTGACTCCGCTAGCTTCCGTTCCCGTACGAACATGAACAAGCTGAAGGCAAATGCAAAGGAGATCAGAAAAATCAGGGCGATGTAGAGACCCCAAAACTTCAGCTTGAGTCGTCGGCCTTCAGTGATCATGAATGTGATCGCAAGTACAAGCACAATGGCAAGGTCGGCGGCGACAAAACCAGAGGCAGCATTTGCCCAAGCCAGCTCGACAAAAGCAACCACGTCAAAACCGGGTAAGCTAGTGGAGCCCCCGGCACTTTGAGTGCCCACTATGAAGTTCACGATAAAGTAACCTGGCCAGAGAACGCCTGCTACCGTCCCGGCAGCGAAGAGCGCTTGTCGAAAGCGATTCCAAAACATCGAAAATACAGTAAAGTCAACTCTTCCTATTATGAGGACTTTAGGACCGCAGTTTGCTTTTAATCTGAATCGAGATTCGCGTTTCTAAACTAAACAGCGTAGGAGACTGTCAAGATGGGGAGAATCACTGTAGGTTTCAGTCTGATGCCCGTTTCAGTCCCTTGAAATGATTGCGCGATCACAAAAACTCTCAAAAATGCCCTTACCGAGAATTTCTAGCCGCTACCGCCTAACTTGTTGAGTTGAGCAACAATTGCTCGCCTTTAGGTAATCATTTTCATCAGTTCGCTCCAACTAAATTGTTAGCTTATGAGATCGGTACTTTCATTACTGAGAAACTTTAGAATAGCGTAATTAACTTCTTGCGGTTTTGCCATCGGCAAATCATGCCCTGCATTTTTTATTATCTCGATCTGAACATGAGGAGCTAAAGACTTCAATCTGCTTCTTACTCTCTTTACAGAATAAATAATCTCATTTTCACCAGTTAAGAATAAAGTTGGCACATTCAGATTTCGAAGCTCTTCGTCCGTAAGAACTTTAGCGAATACAATTGGTTGTGGCTTATGACTTTTCATGCCCAAATATATAAAATCAAACCATTGTTTGAATTCATCTTCATTTTCACTTGACTTCAGAAAATCAAT
>JBCDHF010000450.1:0-3853 GCA_038750375.1 Cyanobacteria bacterium P01_H01_bin.15 | reverse complement strand
TGTTAATCGGCATTAGCGGGTTCTGGGTACCACAGCTCAAAGCTATCGATAAGCCTTAATACAGTTCCGTTAATTCTTAGCACGGGACTAGCGACAATATATTTCCCACGTTGCTCGCTATAGCTTAGCTATGGCAAGATACCAGGCTTCATCTTTGTGCGTCCATCAAAGCGTTCCACTTCAATGGCAAAAATGTCCACTTCTTCAATGCAGCAAGCGTTTAAAGCGACAACGCCATTCGGGTAGCCCGTGCGCATAATCGAGGTGCCGCAAGTGGGGCAGAAACAATGTCCTTCGTTTCCATTTCGCCATACGAAAGAATAAAAAGAGCTATAAACAAGACAACATTAAATTAAACAGCCTTTTGCAGTTCAGAATAGGATTTCAGACCCTCAAGATCCTTAATTTGAAGAGCACGAGTCCATTTGACAATGCCAAGCAATTTTGCAGGCACTTGGAAGGGTTTTTGGTAGGTATTAACAAACTTTAAGGTGACTTCTGTCTGGGCTTTGGAAAGGGAACGTAGGTCGAAGTCAAGATAGGGCGTATGCTTTAGTGGTCCGCTATTAACTAAGGTCATAGAGACTTTTTGATTCGGATCGAGGTTAATAATTTCCTGGTGTCCAAAACGTTGGCCCTTGTTAAAGAAAACTGTGCGGGCTCCAACATGCCCATCAGTATTCTCAAGAGAACACGTTGAGCCAGTGGCCTCAGGCCAAGCCGACCATGACATCAGCCGCTCTTGAAATCGGATATTGTCATATACCTGCTCAATGGGCGCATTGACGATAATTTTCTCCGAATAGCGGACAACATTGGGTAAGAAAACTATCAATCCAATTCCCAAAACTGCTAGCAAAAGCAGTCCAATTAGAACAATTTCCATTTTTCTCTCTTTTATAATTATTAATGCAAACAATCTGTGCTTGTATTGATTGTCTGTACTCAATTATAATTAGACCGCAAAGTATCTTGATTGTCAAGAGGAATATTTTGGACGACCGCGAAGCCCTTAAAAATCTGATTCTGGCAAGCCGAAGAATCCATCGAGCTATCGATATCATTGATTATGAGATTTCTGAACGCCTCGGCATACATCGTAATGACTTGCGAGCGCTGAATCTTCTAGAAGATGGGCCACTTACTCCAAGGGTCATTGGGGAAAGTATTGGGCTAACTAGCGGGTCTGTTACGGCCCTAATTGACCGATTGGAAAGAGCTGGTTACGTGGAACGCAGACGATCAGCGACCGATCGTCGATCAATTGAGATAGGCATCACACAACATCGCTATGCAGAGATTGCTTCGCTGTATCGTCAATGTGCGGATAGTCTGATGGGTAAATTCAGTGACCAGCAAGATAGCCAGCTCAATGTATCAGCGGAAGTGCTTTCAAACTTTGCAGCGGCAATGGAGCAAGTAGCAACAACATTAGCGGTTTAGGCCGCACAATAAAATGCACAGGGAGTATCAGTAGATAGCTTCCATGTTCGCCATATTAGCCTCAGCAAAGGTAGGATTTTCGCGATCGCAAAATTTTGTTGCTAGCATAGGGAAAGGACTTACCGGCCTATTCGTCATGGACCCCGGCGCACTTAATCGGCTTACGGCTCAAGCTCATACAATTGTCTTTTTAACTGGGGCAGGCGTCTCAGCGCCTTCGGGACTGCCTACGTATACTGACTCAGAGGGGAAGAGAGTTGACGAAGATTTAGAAGATGGCTCTGGAGAGCTGCAAAAAATCTATGACGAGTTAATGAGTCAGATTGCCGATGCACGGCCAAATGCGGCTCATTACTATCCTGGATGGTTGCTAGCAAAGGGACACCATGTGGAGGTGGTGACCCAAAATATTGACGGTCTTTACAGCAAAGCTGGGTTTCCAACAGAAAACATTCACGAGGTTCACGGCAATTTTTTCAGAAATGATATTGTCCACTTTGGAACACCCATACCAGAGGACGTCTGGGCTAAGACCAAGGCTGCCATGAAAAAAGCCAATCTGCTGATTGTTGCAGGCAGCGGGCTATGGGTATCGCCAGTAAACACGTTGCCAAAGTACCTCGGTTATCGATCGACCAATCGAAACTCTCGAATCGTGGTTGTTAATCAAGGAGACTGTTCTCTGATGACTTCGAAATGGCGCAGATGGATAGTTGCCTATCACAGGGGTGACTGCAGTTTGTTATTTGATTCGGCAATGTCGTTAGGGACAGAGTATTTAGCTTTGGGTTCCTGACTATGCTCAGGTTACAGGCTTAATAATGCCTGTCATAAACGACCAAAAGGACTCACATTACTTCAATGATAGGCATACATCTGCACACAACCAGAATAAACTCTCTCGAATTTCACTCTTTGACTGCCAGTTGCGATGCTCCCATTCTTCTCCACTCAGATTATCACCACCATATAGTATCTGACCAAACTGCACCTGCCGATACTGTGCCACCGCCATCATCCCCGCGGCTTCCATTTCCACTACTACACAGCCTTCTGCCTTTCTGTTTGTTATCTTTTTGGTCGTTTCACGATATGGGGCATCTGTTGTCCAGGTCTTGCCTAGCCTGTAGGGCACATTTTGTGCCTGCAGCTCACTTTCAATGATTTCAACAACTTCCTTTTGTGCCTGGATTTCCCGGCTTGGCGGCAGATAATGATACGATGCGCCCTCATCTCGTACGGCTCCGGACACTACAATCAGATTGCCTACTGCAATATCTCTTTCCAACACACCACATCCACCGCATGCAATAAACGTTCTACCACCAAATGCGATGACTTCTTCTAGCAGACCTGAGGAGAGCGCTGAACCAATACCGGGATGATAAAACGCCAAGCGCTGACCTTTATAGTCGATTTCATACACTGGATGCGGCCCATCTTCCCATTTGTTTTCCGTCAGTATTTTCGCATTGTGCTCTTTCGCTACTTTTTCAATGACTTTTCGGAAAAAGCAAATTACCACATTCTCTGGAATGTCTTGCGGTTTTATTACCTTTGACGGTTCTATAAACGCTTCTCTAGCGTCATCGTATTCTAAAATCGGGTAGTTCATTTTCTTCTCACCACTCCATCAGGTACGTAGTATTTTTTCTATCTTCTTTCCCTTAGCCAACTCGTCGACCAGCTTGTCCAGATATCTAGCCTGTTGAATTAATGGGTTTTCCAACTCTTCTACTCGGTAGCCACAAACGACTCCCTTAATTAGGTGCGCATTTGGATTTAGCTTGCATTCCTTGAAAAAGGTCTCAAAGGTCGTTTCGTCGTCGATCAGGGATTTTATTTTTTGCTCATCGTAGCCAGTAAGCCACTCGATGACTTCGTTTAGCTCTTGTTGGGTTCTGCCTTTCTTTTCAATTTTTGCAACGTAGAGAGGGTAGATTGACGCGAAGGTCATCTTTGCAATGCGTTCTTCGGTGCCGGGAGGTGGTTGTTTCATGATAATTTAGTGAGCAGGTCATCAAAAAAAGTTGGTAATCGCTTAAACGCCAGCTCGGTTCACGCATCTTTATGCACCTTCATTAGTTTTCAGGGACAGTATCCCTGCAGCGACATATCTCCAGTAAGATGCCGCGTAGCTTCTCGCTATCTGGTGACCGAAATACAGGAAAAAGAGATTAACGACCACAGAAACAACTGAAGCTAGACAGTGAATGCTGCTGAATTGGACCAAGCCCATGAACAGCATCACAATAGCAACGAGCCCTAAGACACCGAACGCAATCAAACAGAAAAATGAACCAACTACAATTGCGCTTCCAAATCTCGCAATCGACGCGATGCGATCTATCGTACTTACCAGTGGAGACGCATAAGCGAAAGCACTATAAAGCCCTTCAATACGCTCCTT
>JBCDHF010000449.1:0-3868 GCA_038750375.1 Cyanobacteria bacterium P01_H01_bin.15 | reverse complement strand
GCCCTCATTGATGAAATCCGCTTAGCCAATGCGAAGAGCTTTTTAAGCGATCCTGAAATTGACATTGCTACGGTCGGACAAATTGTCGGATACACCGATGCCCGAGCCTTTCGTCGAGCCTTCAAACGCTGGACTGGCCTATCTCCTAAGGAATATCGCAGCCAAGTATTGGGAGATAGTCCCTAAATCGGGCAGTAAAGCTATCGAATGCCGCGATTTACGCCCACTACCCAAAGCGATCGCGCTGCATTGTGGCGCCGGAGTTCTGACTGGGACTAATACAGATTCTCCAAACTCTGGCTACACATCCTGTTCCCCGGCCCCCTTGCTCCCAAAGCTCGCCATTCCGATCTGTAGGGCTATTCCGGAGAAATGATATTAGGGGACTAAATCGGGTCTAAACAGCTCCACTGACACATACCCTAAACCCTGATTCTCTCGTTGCAATTACTCGCCCGCTTCTACTTGATTCCGCGTGAATAGTTGCACGGTGCGCAAATAATCCGGTATAAATAATGCCGCGCTATGCGGTAAATTTGGAGCATAGCGGCGTCTTGTTGTGCCAAACTGCTTAATCGCAATCATCCTTCAGATTTGTCAAATAGCAATTTCCCAACCCACCAAATCGATTCACCGAAATGTGATATCAATTGCTCTCCCTGCCTCAAAAATGACTTGCTATCGTCGATTCCAGCGAGCCTTAAAGCACCTCCGATTTTAGAGCTCGTGGGGTGGGCATCACCCACTCGCATATCATATGCACCAAAAATTGGGCCAACAACCTTACGAGCTTTATCAACCCCAACCTTCTGAGCTAACACATCTTCCAAGAGTTTATTTGAGCCTAATTTCTCCTTCTTGGGATGTGTTGATAGCTGACGGAGTTCACGAACAGCAAGCCGATCAGAAAAAACACGAACTAGTTCTTTAGCCAATCTAAGCAATGATGCTTGATCTTTGCTCGCGAAGCGGGATATACGCTTCATAGTTATAGAGTGCTCTATGGAATGCGTGTAAAGAGAAATATTGAACTCCTGGCGAAACCCGTGCTCGACCATACCCATAACCTTGAAAAGAAGTTCTTCAACAGCATAAGTAGAAACTGGCTGAGTTTTCACTTGTGAGGCTAATAATTCACTTGAAACCTTTCCATCTGGGACAACATTGTGGGCTGCCCAAATATGCTGCTCCCATCCTGGAAGGCGAGCAACATCATAAGCGTAGACGGTGATTAGATCTGAAGAATTTATTCCAAAATGAGTTGAGTACCCAGATGTAGATTGAATACCACCTGTTTCTGCCGTATACCAATCAAGGGAAAAGCCGCGAAGATCGAGAAGCTCATTTACTACACTTGAACGAAACCATAACCATCTGCCAATCTCTTCGTTGTTTAATTCGGCAGACGCCATACGCCTACCATCAGTCTCCACTATGAATTGTGGAAGATTTGTGTCTGCATCTCCTCGAACGCGTTTACTTATCCCTTGGTGCTCAATCCATTCATCGCGCCAGAACTCGCCCTCTACTCGTACACCATTGTATTCACCAAAATATCCCTCAGAGCTTTCATAATCAGTGTTATCGTCACTTTCTGGTTCCATCAATGGCGCGTCTTCGTCTTCGTCAATATCAGTTCGCCAAGTACGAACCATAGCCCAACTCCCGCCATAGATGTCATCTAAACTGCGAATCAGTAGCTCATATCGACCACCGTCTCGCTCCTCTTTATGATTTTCTAGGTTGGCGTATTCACTAGCTTCAAGAGATTCTACATTGTTCACTCTTTGACGGTAGTAAGAGAGGCGCAGTGATAGATTTCTAGCAGCCAAATAGTCGAGAAGAAACTCTCTTTTAATCTCGATTAAGCACTGCTCACCTTCTTCATTAAGAACTTCCCGGGCTACAACAACAAAATTTTCTTCTGGCCTGACCCAATTTCTTCCTTCTTTTATGAGACGGAGTGCAACAACTAGATCAGGATTCAAAATCCATTTTCGCCCACCAACTACCGGTAAAGGTAATTCAAAGACCAGATGGATACCTATCGGCTCTTTATCATTGTATTGATATTCATCAATAGGTGAATAGGAACCATCTTTGTAAGCATAAGGGGCGATTGCTCCAAGAAGCCCGATATCCATCCAACCTAGTTGTTCCGCGATTTCACGATGTTCAGGCGGAAAGGCAACAGACCCACATCCAAAAAACTCGTCGGTGTAGCCTACATCCTTAACACTACCTTGTTCGTTATCGCAAGACGCTCTCAAGGGAACCCAAGTCGACTTAGAAAATGTTCGACGAGTCTCTCTATTTTGGAGAATCCAGTCTTGGTTCATGGGTAGCCATCTTCTTCAGGCATACTATTTCTCCGAGAGATTTTATCTGCTTAACACAATGGACTCTCTACAGTCATCAGAATAGGTTTACTGCAAGACTTCGGGTGATTTTCAATCCCATTTGAAAAGGATTA
The DNA here is from genome assembly GCA_038750375.1 of Cyanobacteria bacterium P01_H01_bin.15. Classification (GTDB taxonomy): domain Bacteria; phylum Cyanobacteriota; class Cyanobacteriia; order Cyanobacteriales; family JAAUTE01; genus JAAUTE01. The sequence goes on along the minus strand of JBCDHF010000449.1, from coordinate 1,395 downwards.
TTAGGTAGAATGCCAAACCCTAAAATTACTGAAATTCTGAAACAGAATCCTACTTATCAGTAGAGCAATATACTGGAAGTCATGTACTGCAGAAGCTGAAACGTATGCCAGGAGGCGGGCCTGAACCGCCGACACGAGGATTTGCAGTCCTCCGCTTATTGTAGAAAACCGTGCCGAATCTAATTGTAAAAAAAGAAAACTGCAAGACTGATTTACATAACGGCTAAGCATGCCGGGCTCAGCTCGATATCCACAATAGAGCAAGCCATGCTAAGGGCTGTCATATTTAACGCTCGAATCCTTATGCTGAAGGCACTTCACCTCCTAGCGGGTTTTGCAGAGTGGGCACGGTAATGCCTATACAGCAAACATTCTGGATTTGATTGATTACGCGCCCTAAGTCAAGCTGCTCTAGCCAATATTAGATAAATACTGACCGTTAACCCATTCCATTGCCTGCGCATCCAACTGGCCAACTCATAGAGCCTAACTATATTAAGCGTACGGGCAAATCTTCCTTCCAGGCGGAAGTGGCGAGCGAATGGGCTGTTGCCAACCAGACCTTGGCCGTGCAAGTCGGTTGATCAGTAGAACGATTGGTCACGATGATCAATGCTCCGTTGACGATTCAGGGGGGCGGGCCGTTGGCGATCGCCGATGAGCTGTCCCTACAAGATGTCAATTTTGCCTTGATTCTGGAAGCGGGTGATGTCATCGCGACCCTGTTTGACGAAATCCTGACGCCAACGGCAAGCTATACGCAGATGGGCGATCGCCCTTAGCCGCTAAATGATGGCAGACTCTGGGGCGCGTCATCATTTAAATCCGCAAGCCTCGTGGTGCCGGCATTATCGCGCTCGCTCGTAGACCTGGCTAGGGACTGAACCGCCTTCAGCATCAGGACTTAGCCCTAAATGATGGCAAACCTTAGCAATTTCAAAGATCTTATCGGTCGATCGCCCAATCGAGTCCGTGCAGCGCAACACGATGGTGAAGTATTTATCCAGCGCGTCTGGTAATGGCTGGGTCATCCATAGTTTGTCGTCGATGATACGAAACAACCCGCCAGCATCATCGACAAGAGAGTAGAAATAAGACTGGTGAGGGGTTTCCGTCAGTAGGGTCGCCACCAGTATGGGTGACTTGTTGGCGGCAGTGAGAAACGGGGTCTTTAAACCACGAGGCCGAGAGACCGGTTGCGTCGCTAATACCGATGGAGTCTTTGAGCCCTTTATCGGCAATGCCGGCTGACTTTCGATTGACCGCTCCTGGCGCTTTGACTTCTGAGGAGTTCTGAGAATGATCGCCCAGCCCGCTACAAATACCATGGCTCCCCCGATCGCCAGTAGGGGTCTAAGAAAAGGACTCAGCGTGAACCATTCCACCTGCGGTGAG
>JBCDHF010000448.1:0-3873 GCA_038750375.1 Cyanobacteria bacterium P01_H01_bin.15 | reverse complement strand
CCGGAGGAAAGGGTCCGTCGGGAGGGAAAGGACCATCCGGAAGAAGCGGATCGAGTGCGACAGGAGATAGAGGCGGCGGTCCGAAGGGAAAGTCAAAGAAATCAGCATTGTTGCCCGCATTGATAGCCGGGCTGGTCTTCGGAACCAAGAGATGGGTAAGGGTCGGTCCACCATTGTCGGCTAAGACAGGATTAAGAATCAGAGTAATATCTGGCTCGATTAGGTCAAATTCAAATCCCGTGCTGCTAGCCGTTGTTCCCAATAAATTAAAGCCGTTACTCTGGAAATCACCTTCAACATCATTGATAAAGTTGCCTGCGATTATGGTATTACCAATTAGGTTATTGTTGTACGGACTGTAAATGCCGCCGCCATAATTAGCCTGATTGCCGGTAATAGTGTTGTTGATAGACGTCAAGAAAGAGGGCGTTTCAGGGTCAACAATGTAGTTGGCAATGCCGCCGCCATATTCGGCACTGTTGCCAGAGATAGTACTGTTCAATAGCGAGAGGAAACCGTCATAGTTAGCAAATCCGCCACCAGCTCCAGTTTCGCTAGTAACGACATTGCCCGAAATCGTACTTGCATAGCTGTAAAGCCCCGCTTCAGTATTGTAGATGCCACCGCCGTATTCGCCAGCGGTGTTATCTGCAACGGTACTAGCAAAAATATCTGTCGTCGCACCGAACCCGTTGAATACGCCACCTCCGCCAGTTAAAGCGTTGTTGCCGGTAATTTGGCTGAAAGCGATATAGGTGTAACCATAGTAACCGCCATTGTAGTTATCGCTCGCGACCCCGCCGCCTATATCAGCTTCGTTTCCGCTGATAATACTATCCGCTATGATGGCAAGGCCACCGTAGTTGTCAATCGCGCCCCCATATTCCTCAGCCGTGTTGTCGCTAATTTCTGAGTCGTAAACTTGGACGTAGCTATTCAAATAGTTATAAATGCCACCGCCATCATCGCCAGCGCTGTTACCAGAAATCTGACTTTCAACAACAAGTAGATCGCCATACTCCGTATTTGCAATTCCTCCACCATCATAAGTGGCAGTATTATCCACAACATCACTGCCTAAAATGGCCGCATAGCTGTCTCGGTTGTAAACACCGCCGCCATCGTAAGCGCTGGAATTGCCGCTAACTAAACTTTCGATAATGCCCAGGCTTGAGCCGTCGAGGTTCGACGCACCTCCGCCATCAACATCGGCCGAGTTATTCGTTATCTCACTGCCATAAATGGCGGTGTCGCCAGAGTTGTTGTAAACACCGCCGCCATCTTCTGTGGCAGAATTACCCGTAATGACACTTTCAATAACAGTCGTGACGCCCCCTGCATCGGCAGGATCGCCAGCGTACTCATCGTCATCGGTCGTGGCAATTCCACCACCGTCTTCAGCTTGATTATTGTCGACCTGGGTATTGTAGAGATAGGCATAGCCTTCGTTTTCGATGCCGCCACCATCATCGCCTGCCGTATTACCGGTGACTTGACTATCAATCAGAGTTAAAACGCTGCTATAGAAATCGTTTTCGATCCCGCCGCCATCATTTCCGGCTGTGTTCCCTGAAATAATACTGCTGATAATGTCAGCAGACCCTTCGTTCTCAATACCGCCACCGTCATCTGTCGCGCTGGAATTGGTAATCGCGCTATCTACGACACTCAGCGAACCTTGGTTCCAGACTCCGCCACCATCTTCGTCTATCTGCAGGGCTTGCCCCCCTGTAACAGTCAAATCAATAAGGTTTAGGGTGGAGCCGTAAAGCACATGAAAGACGCGATCGGATAGAGCACTTGCATCAATCAGGGTATTGTTGAGACCCACCCCCTCAATATTCAGAACTTTATCCAGCCCGCCGGGGAGAATGTCTAAGTCTCCTGTCGTTGCCGCATCTTCTCCGCTACCTGTCAGGGTCAAATTATAGGTGCCGACCCCTAATTCAATAGTATTTACCGCATCGAGATTGGTGTTGGCGGCGATAATGGCTTCTCGCAAAGAACCGGAAACACCATCGTCAAAGGAGGTAACGGTAAAAGTTGCCATGAATTAGGTCCCAATAAATTCTCGACAGGATTTTAATACAAATGCCACAAAGATGGCATGGCGTCAATTTTGATCGAGACGTGCTTGAATTTCCAGATTTCGTTATTGAAACTTATTCTTTGGGGCAATTATCTAGCTCGGTTTTGGGATCGCAAAAGAAAGACGGGATTCAGGGGATTGAGCCGAGTGAGGGGGCCGACGGGTAAAGATTTGGAGAATTGTAGATGGGTAAGGTCGGTAGGCCAGGACTTTAGAGCGTCACAGGCTAAATGGAGGTTTTCGAGGGTGGCAAGTGCTAGCAGTAAGATGCCGTCTGGTTTGAGGCGTCGCTGACAAATTTCGAGGATGTGGGAGAGCTGTCCGCCGCTTCCGCCGATAAAAACACGATCGGGGTCGGGGGCAAGATGTAAATTTTCGGGGGCGCTTTGAGGAAGAATGGAGACATTTTTGACCTGGAAACGATCGCAGTTTTCAGCAATGAGATCTTGCCCAATTGCAGTCTTTTCGGTTGCATAAATTTGTGAGCTTGGACAAAGTCGAGCAATTTCAATCGCGATACTGCCCGTACCCGCCCCAATATCCCAAATGGTTTGCGATGGCGCTAACGCTAGCTCACTCAAAATCTGCGATCGCATTTCCCGTTTGGTAATCAAGCCAGGACGATCGGGGAAGCTGGCAAATAAGTGATCCGGGAGCCCGAATAGGGGCAGGTTGCCGGTTTCGATGGGTTGCCGTTGTATGGTTCGCCGCAAGATTAAAACGTTGAGTGACGAGGCGTCTGTTTGGAGCAGAGAGCAATCCTCTGTGAGTTGGGGGTAATGCTCAAGGGTTTCGTCGACGCCCCCCAGATTGCGGCAAACCCAGCACTCATATGGACTCGGTCGGGCGAGGGCAACTACATGGCGGGCAATGTTCGCTGGAGTGTTGCGGTGATCGGTGAGGACGGCAATTAGAGGGGCATCTTTCTGGACGACTTGGGTTAGCGCCGTTAAGGGGCGTCCGTGAACGCTAATGATTTTGGCATCTTGCCAGGGCAGTTTCGCTCGGCTAAAGGCTAGCTGCACCGAGCTGACATGAGGGTGAAAGCGGAGGGTTTCTGGTGGAAATTGCTTGAGCAGTAGCCGACCAATACCAAAAAATAGAGGATCGCCACTAGCTAAAATAACGACGCGATCGCAGTCGGTAAATTCAAGGGTTTTAAGTTGCTGAAAGTCAGTAATGCTTTGTGTTTGCGCCGAGTAGTGCTGGCAATGGGCAATTAAGCGCTCGCTGCCGACTACTAACGTTGCTTCATCCAGCAATTTCTGGAGTGAGGGGACTAGTTCCGACGGACCAGCCAGACCCACACCAACGACATCAATGGGATTCATGCAGCACCTTTGCGATCGCAAAATACAGTCTTGGCCAGATTGCTGGGTACACTTTTGATTTGGCGTTGTCCAATGTTTGAACGTTCTAGCAAGCAGTCAACCCTTCACAAAGATGGCGACTGCTGTAAGACTACTTTGATTTAAAGACGTTCAACTTCACCTCATCGAAATTTATAGATTTTTTAGGGAATTGAATCAAGGAGCGTCAATTTTTTGGACTCCAGATTGGCTCTATCTATCAGGCTTGAGTATAGGATTGAAGACTATATTGTTTCAACTAATGAAACTTAAAGTCAACTACATACTCTGCTATAAATCGTTATTTCTTTAAATCATAGTTTCTGAGAAATGGGCATTCGCCTTCACGCGTACGCTGTCGATCTACCAAGATTAATTGCGCTCCGTGGTTCGTCACTTGGTGAGCTGCTCGTTCAGCATGCAGTGGATAGTGAT
>JBCDHF010000447.1:0-3878 GCA_038750375.1 Cyanobacteria bacterium P01_H01_bin.15 | reverse complement strand
TGAGTAAGCCCAAAAACTGAGGGATTGAGTAGGAAATTTGACAGATTTCTGACGTTGTTTGAACCGCGCCAAATAAGCCGGACGCTTCTATTTCTGAGGCAAATCCCGCAAAATTTTGGTGATACTCTGACAGATTGACGTATTCGGCAAGTTCAGGGGCGTAGGACCGCAAAATAGGCTGTAGATGGGCAAACTCAGTTTCACTGGGCATGGGCGGCGTATTCCAGAGTAAGACCAAATGTCCTTGTGATCGTAAAAGTTGAGCCGTTTTAGTTAGGCGTAGCGTCGGCTCCAGCCAATGCCAGGAGGTGGTGGCAATGACCGCATCCAACAGAACCAAGGACCCTGGCTGCCATTCCTCAAAGGAGGTATTGAGAATATTAACCTGCGGGAGATGGGCCGTTTTTACTTGAGCCATCTCGCAAGCGACCGAACTCGGCTCGAGGGCAATTAAGCGCTGGGAAAAAGACGCTAATGAGGATGTCGCAATGCCTGGTCCGCAGCCGATTTCAACTGCCTGGAGCGGATGGGGAAGCTGAGCTCGGAGATACTCGAAAATTGTCTGGGGGTAGCGCGGGCGTGCCCAGTCATAGAGGCTCGCGACTTCGGAATACCAGTTCCGTTTAGTCTCTAAATTTTTGCTGGCGTAGTTTTGGATCAGTTGTTCAATATCTTTCACAGATTCACCTTCGCCGCGACTATTTATTAGGGGCGGCGTCGGAAATTTTGCGCCCCATAATCACTAAATCACGCTGAATACCCTCCATCGCAGCCACTTCAGGTAAAAAACCCCACCGTTCAAAGCCCAATTTTTCGCTGAGACGCAGACTTGCCTGATTATGGGCAAAGATGAAACCCAGCAATGTAGAAATTCCGAGCTCGGGACAGGTAGCGATCAATTGCTTGAGCAAATATTTCCCAATGCCTTGGCCGTGATAGTCTGGCGCTACGTACAAACTAAATTCGGCGGTGGCCCCATAAGCAGGTCGACCATAAAAAGAATTGGCGCTGATCCAAGCGATAACCTGCCCCCCTTGTTCGTATACCCAGAGGGGACGCCGTTGAGGAGAATGGGCTTGGAACCAATCCCGACGCTGAGCTAATGAAACTGGCTGCAAATCGCCTGTCGCTAATCGTCCGGGAATAGCCGCGTTATAAATATCTAAAATGACGGGCCAATCAGGGGGCGTTGCATCTCGAATGAGCGTTTCGAATGATGGATTCTGGGCGATCGCAATCGCCTCCACTTCTTTCATGCCTTGCTGCTTTTTTTATTTTTGAGACCATGGCAAGCCGAAATGAACCATTACCTCAGCCTTAACGCCTTAAATTATCAGTTTTTTGAAGGACAGGTGTTCACAGTGAGCACAAAGGCCTATTCCAAAAAATGCGGGTCTAAATCTGCCGACCGAACCAGACCGAATTAAAGTGGATAGTCGTAGAGCGCCAGAATATCTCGATAGCGATCGTTAAAGTAGTCAGTTACTTTGGGGGTGAAATGACTTCGCCATTGTCCTGGAGAGGGATTGCGAATATGCCGTATTGGGTTTGTTTGTCGTTTGGCTGAGAACCTCCTGGCAAGGACTAATCCCCGGCTACGCAGAGCCCTAGGCGCCCGGTAGAAATGAAGCATCTGCTTGAACGTTTGCTGCTCACGCCCAATGATTTCTTCGTAGCGAAACAGTTTAATTCGCGGATCTTCTAGATTCCAGTTCCGCATGGACTCAAAATGGTAGCGACGAAAATCAATTTCGGCAATTAACCCCGCTTCGATATCTAAACGCTCCAAACAGTCGCGGTAAGACTCCCCCGGAGCCAACTGTTCTGGCAGACAACCGTTAACCAAGTGGCGATAGTCAACTGGATCAGGGTCAGTTTCACGGGACCAAGGCTCTGCGCCTTTTTTGTGGTAAAAATAGCCCGAAACAACTAAATCACGAGGATCGCGAATAAACCGCGTGATGCGCATTTCTCCCGGAAATTGCGAAAAATCAAGGGCATGATTATTAACTGACGCCACGCGATACTGATGGCGGTGAGCATAGAACTGCTCAATTTGACTAGTAAAGTGACGATATCCGCCGGAGCCATCAGCGGTGGGCTGGTCTCCATAAAGCTTTTTGAATACACGCGTTACATAAAGTGTTAGACATTTGTGGTAAGAGCAATGAATTAAAGTGTCTGGCTGTGGGGGCTGACGAAATAAATTTAGCATTGAGCACTTTGACCTTTGGTTTTTTGACCAAAACAACAGGTCTTGCGATCACAGGCTGAATCATCAAAAAGAGATCAATTGCCGGCTCCTGAGCTTTCGCCAGATCGCTTAGAACCTGTTTCATTCTGAGTTCTTATTCTCTGCGCGCTCCTATTCCAATGCGCTCCTCTACGAAAGCGACCCTTGAAATATCTCGCGCTGCTAGCAGCATAAAGGGTTCTTGTTCACCAGGAGGAACAACAATGAATTAACTGGCAGAGAGGGGTGTTTTCCCAAATCATATTGGACAATGTCCGGGGAATTGAATTGAGCTAACCTCCCCTCCATTTTTGTTGATCTCTCGACCGGGACTCATTGAAATTGAGTTCAGACGAATAACAGGCTCAAGATTTAGGGATTAACCCTATTTTTCTCAGCGGGGTTTAGGGTTTGATCCCGTGAGCATCTCCGTGAATTGGGCGGGGCAGTATAAATTTCGTCCAATATCTTTGGTTAAATAAAATCATTGTCTATCTGCACTGCCTTTGAGTAGTTTGCAAGCGCGCATGCCACCACTGGTGTCAGTGTTAGTCAGTGATCTGTCGGTCCGAGCGTCTGCCCGTTGGCAGGGGGCTAGCCGTAGCTTTTTGATTGCAAGAGCCCTGAAATTAGCGGGTTATCGGGTAGAAATGCGGGGGTTGGCTTTTGCAGAAGATGACGAAGCCGATTTCGAGCCTTTGTTGCCGCAAGGTGACTTTAGCTTTCCCTTGGGGATCGAACCTTGCCATTATCATCAAGGAAATTGGCAGGCGGTCAGGCGTTTGCTGCCGCAAATTTCTGGCGATATTTTATTCGCGGTTAAGCCCAAGCCCTCCAGCTTTGGCATTGGCTTACTTAAACGTCTCGGAACTCGTAAGCCTCTCATTCTGGATGTGGATGATTTTGAGTTGAGTTGGTTCGGCGGTGATAAGTGGCAATATCGTCCTCGTCTGCGACAGCTAGCCCGAGATCTGCTCAAACCGAGGGGCGCACTACGATTTATCGACCATCCCGCCTACATCAAGTTTTTGGAGCGCCGCACGCCCCAGGCAAATGCCGTTACGGTTAACAGCTCGTTTTTGCAGCAGCGGTATGGCGGCACTTGGATACCTAGCGGCAAAGACACGGAACTCTTTGACCCGGCTCATTACAATCCCGATGCGGCTCGGCGCAAATATGGGTTAAGTGACTATCGTGTTTTGATGTTCCCTGGCGCATCTCGCCCTTACAAGGGTTTAGAGGACGTGCTAGAAGCGCTCACTATGTTGAACCAGCCTGATCTGAGGCTCGTCATTGTTGGCGGCAGTCCTTACGATGACTACGATCAAGAACTCAGGCGACGTTGGGGAAACTGGCTGGTTCATTTACCGGCCTATCCCTATCAGCAAATGCCAGAAGTCATTTCCGCCGCTCACATGATTGTGGTTCCTCAGCGAGACGTGCCCGCAGCCCAAGCCCAATTCCCCTTGAAATTAACCGATGGAATGGCGATGGGGAAACCCATCATGGCAACGAGAGTGGGCGATATCCCCAACATTTTGGCTGACACGGGTTACTTATGTGAGCCGGAATCTCCGCCACAGTTAGCCACTCAAATTCAAAACATTTTTCTCGATTGGGAGGGAGCCCGCAATCAGGGATTCCG
>JBCDHF010000446.1:0-3878 GCA_038750375.1 Cyanobacteria bacterium P01_H01_bin.15 | reverse complement strand
GTTTTTTCCTCTCTTATCTACGGGGCATGGTGTGCGCAGCGCGGTGCCTAATAAGCGCATGCAGTCGGACGTGGCCTTCGGGCACGCCGCCGATGCGAGGCGTTATGCCACATATCTCTGGCTAGGATTCCAGCCTGAAGATTTAAGCTTGTCACAAATAAGAGGCCTCTCCCGTCTTAATAAGTAGAAGGTCTAGAAAGAGGGACAAGCATGAAGTTACTTGAGATTCAATCGAGTGTTCGGGAAGTAGGTTCTATTTCGCGTTCTTTAAGCAATGAATTTGTCCAAAGTTGGCAGGCAACTCATTCTGGGACTCAGCATCAAAAACGCGATGTGGAGATTAACCCGCCAGAGCATCCAACCGATCTTTGGGTAAAGGCGAATTACACTCTGCCAGAAGCGCGATCGCCAGAAATGACAGCCTCATTGACCCACTCAGAAACCTTGATTGAAGAACTCCTCTGGGCAGATCATCTCTTGCTGGGTGTACCCATGTATAACCTCAGTATTCCGTCGACTTTCAAGGCTTACCTGGATAATATTATCCGCATTAATCGGACGTTTACTTTTGACAGAGACACCTACGCATTTCAAGGGTTAGCAAAGGGCCGAAAAGCACTGATCATTACTCCAAGTTCAGGCAATTTTGTGGTTGGGACGCAACGGGAAAAAATGAACTTTTGCGATACTTATTTGCGATGTGTGCTGGGATTCATCGGGATTGAGGATATTACGGTCGTGCCTGTTCCTGACCAATTTATGTCAGATGAAATTCGACAGCGGGAAATCACCGCGGCAAGAACCAAACTGATGAGCTTAGCCATAGAGTGGTAACTCATGAAACGCCTAAAAATATTTAATCAGCACCGTCCATTGCTGTTTGCGATCGCCTATCGAATGCTAGGAAGTAATGCTGACGCAGAAGATATGGTGCAAGAAACTTGGATACGTTGGCAATCAACCCAGACCGTCGTGCAATTTCCCAAAGCATTTCTCTCAAGCATCATTACCCGCTTGTGTATTGATCGGCTTCGTTCAGCGCGTGTGCAACGCGAGAAATATGTAGGAATTTGGCTACCAGAACCTTTGATCACTGAAACAGTAAATCAAAGTGAAGACCATGCAGAATTAACAGAGTCATTATCATTTGCGTTCTTAGCTCTGTTGGAATGCTTATCTCCAACTGAACGAGCTATTTTTTTGCTGCGTGAAATATTTGACTATGACTACTCAGAGATCGCAAAAACTGTCGGCAAGAGCATTCCAAATTGTCGACAAGTTGTTCGTCGGGCACGTCAACATCTGGCTCTTCGTAGACCCAGCATCAGTCCATCTCTTAAACAAAAAGAGAAGATTATTGAAGAGTTTTTGGAGAGTTGGAATCAGGGTGATTTTCATCAATTGATAGCGCTCATGGCAGAAGATATCACCTTCTGGTCAGATGGGGGTGGGCAGGTAACGGCAGCACGTTATCCGTTGCAGGGGTGTCAAAAAGTAGCTTGCTTCTTAATTGCAATTCGGCAGAGTCGACTTATCCCAGCTCTCCATCCTCAAATTTTTCAAATCAATGATCAGCCTGGCATCTTAAATATTACAGCAGGAAACACGCACAGTACGTTTAGTTTCGAGTTTTCCAATCAAACCATTAAATCAATCTTTGCAGTGGTCAATCCAGAAAAGTTAAAAGGGATTAGGTTGTAGACTCACTGAAGACCGTAAACGGCATAACAAGTTTCTTGCGGCGGATGATAGAGATCTCGACAGAGAGGGAAAATTTTCTGTCGCCGCTGCAGGGAAACGTTATGCGGCCAGTATGACCATGATTGAAATTAAACATCCACAAGAGCAGGCGCGTTTACGCCGACTTGCCTTGGCTGCACAAGGTTTGCTGCAAGTTCAGCCCTATGGTCGTGGGTTGGCAGGAGCGCGTAAAACGATTAACCACCTAGGCTATGTGCAGATCGACACCATATCGGTGGTGGAACGAGCCCACCATCATGTTTTTTACGCTCGGGTGCCTGAGTTTGAGCCTGCCATGACCCATCAACTGTTGCTCAATCGAGACATTTTTGAGTATTGGGCCCATGCGGCGGCTTTTCTCCCCATCGCTGGTTTTCGCTTCTCTTTACCCTACAAACACGCTATTAAAAGTGGCCAAACCCACTGGTATAGAACCCGCGATACGAAGCTCATGGGTGAACTGTTGGGACGCATCCGTTCAGATGGCCCGCTACGATCTCGAGATATCGAAACGAACGCCACAAAGCGAGCCGGCTGGTGGGATTGGAAACCCGCCAAAAAAGCCCTCGAACAGTTGTATATGGAGGGCGATCTCATGGTCAGCGATCGCGAAGGTTTTCAGAAAACCTATGACCTGACCGAACGAGTCCTGCCGTCTCACATCAATGCACAAATGCCCAGCCTGGAAGAATTTGCGGCGCATCTTGTCGATCAACAGTTGCGCTGTCACGGGGTGGTTTCACTCAAAGGGCTGACCTACCAGCGTCGCAATGCTGATCTCCGTAAGGCGGTAAAAGCTTTAGTCAACGCCAGGTTGGCGCAGCGTACGTTAGAACAAGTACAAGTGAGCAGTGGCGAAGTCTTTATCTTGGCAGCGGGGGCGTTGGAACGTTCTCTGCCCCGGTTAAACAGCCGCATGTTGATTCTTTCGCCATTCGACAATAGCGTGATTCAGCGAGAACGGCTCAAAGCTCTGTTTCAGTACGACTACCGGATAGAGTGTTATGTCCCCGCAGCAAAACGTCAGTATGGCTACTTTTGCTTGCCACTCCTTTTCCGCGATGAATTTATTGGGCGAATGGATTGTAAAGCCCATCGAAAAACCAGCTATTTAGAGATCAAATCACTCTATTTTGAACCACATCATTTTGATGAAGATCAAGTCATTGCTGCATTTTTAGATGCCATCGCACAATTCTGTCATTTTCAAAAATGTGACTCAGTCTCTTTGACTAAAGCCTATCCAAAACATCTTACTCAACGATTGCACAGGGCACTCAAACCTCTAGGACAATACCAAGATCAAGGCAGTGCGGTGAGTGAGTAGCCTAACAAAATGCTGCTGTTGAATCAGTTTTTTGCGGCGCTTTGAATTGACCGATATTCCGATTGATCAAACATTCTCTTAGCTACAAATAGTTGACAGCTTAAATCATCTTTATGCTCACAGACTCAGATTCCTTTTACGTTCTTCAACAACCACTAGAGCTGCCTTGCGGTGCAGTTCTCAAGAATCGACTGGCAAAGTCTGCAATGTCAGACTCACTGGCCAATGGTGAGGGCAATCCTACAGAGGCGCAGATTCGACTTTACGAAAGATGGGCTGAAGGTGGAGTGGCTGTGTCCTTCATCGGTGAGGTGCAAGGGGATCCTCGATTTCCCGAGAAACCAGGAAATTTGGTGCTTGGCCCCCACTCCAATCAACCGGCGCTCCAGTCCTTAACTCAACGGTCCGTGATTGCCAGTGCTCACCTATGGCCGCAGCTCGGTCATGCTGGAGCCCTGGCACACTTGCCGATTAGTCAGCCCAAGGGGCCGTCACCGCTGGACGTTGAGGGGCTGCAATGTGCAGGTATGTCGATTAGTGAGATAGACGAATTACCCAGCCTGTATGCCAGGACAGCATTGCACGCCAAGACGGTGGGCTTTAGTGGAGTGCATATCCATGCCGGACACGGATTTTTGCTCAGTCAGTTTCTTTCGCCGTTGTTTAACCATCGCCGCGATCGCTACGGTGGTACCATCGCAGCCCGCTGTCGCATCGTCCTTGACGTCATCAGTGCGGTCAGGCAGGCTGTGGGGCCGTCATTTCCCATCGGCATTAGGATCAACTCGACCGATCTGTTAGCCGGTGGATT
>JBCDHF010000445.1:0-3884 GCA_038750375.1 Cyanobacteria bacterium P01_H01_bin.15 | reverse complement strand
CAGATCGAGGGAACGGCATTCTGGACGGGTCAACGGCACGAATTGTCGGCGGATCGGATGCATGGTGAAGTGGGCAATCTCGCTCAAACGCGCAAGTTTGCTGTTCAATCGCGCGTTCAGGATAGCCGAGATGCGGAGTGGGATGAGTTCGCTCGAGCCGATAAAGAAAATCTGTCAGCGGAACAAGCCAATATATGGGACCGAGCGGTTCCTATGTTTAGATCAAGACCAGATGCAGATGGCGAACTACAACGGGGGACTAGGCGGGGATCAGAAGAACGAATGCCTGATCGGCAACGATTTGCATCTCCCGAGCACTACCAAACCGGAGCTGATCAACTGAAAAACAACTAGGCTCCGGACCCATTAACTCCGCATGACCGACGAGTCGCACGAACGGCAATTTATCGCCAGAGGCAGTAATTGAGGAAGTCTCGGCCAATGTCTTAGTTGGGGCGAAGAACAGTCTCTCGACAAATCCGAAAAGCGAGCAAAAGCTTCTGCTACCGGCCGAACTGTTAGCCAGTCAAATCCTGATAGGTTCGCCGCATTGGGCTGCGGACATGAAAGCGAAAACCAAGAACATATTTACTCAGTTGGTTGTTTCGCTAAGTTCAGTAGCGATGTGCTTGCACACTACCGATAGTGACTTGAAAAAAAGAAGTCGATTTGGATTGCGGGGTTAAGGCGATCTGGGATTATCGTCTTCGCGATCTAATTCATATCGGATCGGTATCACAACCAAAACAAAGCCCTCAACAACCAAGCTGGATTGTATGTAAGTACTAGCGCGGTAATCAGCCCACTTAGCCCCATCAATAGCGGCCACAGTAGCGTTGCAAAGCTTCCGCCATAAATCAAAATGCAGACGAGGAGACTCAAGCCTGCTGAAATCCAACCAGAGAATCGGGCAGATGCTGCTGGCGTAATAGTTTTTCCGACGCGTCGCCAATTTTTGGCTTGGCTCAACGCCAACAAAAAGCAAGCATAATGTGCAAAGATAATGGCAAAGCTGAGTGCAATAGCTTCAAACATTTTATGTCCTCGTCGTTCAAGATGCTCGATGGTCGCTGAATTGAATTTGACCGTCCATATTAGCAAGATTAAGTCTAAACGCCGCGGAAGATGCAATCGCAACCCCAGCCAGAATTACAAGATCCATACCCGCAATCGGCCAAAGCGGTTTTGTGAGAGTTTTGATGAGATGATCCTGGGTCGTGAGCCAATTGAGCAATACGGCCAACAGCCCCAATAGCGAAATCATCCAGCATTGATCTTCCCAAGCACGTCTACCTCTGCAAACAGCGTGTAAAAAGGTGAGGGCCCAAGCCATGAAAAAGCTCCACACCTCAAGTTCGTGTCGATCGATCGCTTCCAACGATAGGTGGCTGGGAATCATTCTATTTGCTATGAGGAAAATCTCGGTGGCGACTATTATGCCGGTTATCGAGCCAACTCCTATGGCACGAACAACCATGGTGTCTATCGAGTTTGGATTATTCCTCAGCGTCCTAGCTTGGATCCAAAATTGAAGTCCAGAACCTATCATTACACAGCCTGAAAGGCCTGCAAAAAATAGTAACCACTTCAGCGGCCAGTGTTCAAATTGCATCCAGTGAACGCCCTCCAACCAATTAGAGGCGTTTTTTATCGGGGCGGGTTGAAAACTACCTGTCTTCTCCCCAGTCAATGCATCGAATCTGATTAAGTATGGTCCTATCGCGACGCGTCTTTTCGGGGCCCACGATTCAGCAATCACGTAAGCATTCGCGTCGGAAAAATTATAAATCGAAATGGTTTCTACAATAAGACCACTATCGGGGTATTGCTGCGCCCAAATTCTTTCCGCGCTCTCAGTGAGAGAATCTAGCGAAACCAGTGCGCTCGCAGGCTCTCCTTTTAGAGGAATCCTCATCGCCTCATATCCACCAAATTCCGCTGCCATTTTCTGGGTGTCGCCCTGAAAAGGTACGCTCGTTGGCCAAGAGAAATATACTGAAGCCATAATCAGCAATCCTGTTAGGGGAAAGACAACATGAAACGGTAAAGCGATAACTGATGCTAAGTTGTGCAAATCGAGCGTCGATCGGCGGAGTTTCTTATGTGGTCGAAAGGTGAAAAAATCAGAGAAGATTTTTCGATGAAGTACCAACCCAGACGAGATAAGCAGCAACATGGCAATTGCTGCAAATCCAACAATCCAATAGCCCAGCCCGTGCCAACTAATATGTAAACTATAGTGGAACGGAAATATAAATCCTGAACCAGCAAGACTATCAGTTGGTGAAAAAACGTCTCCGGAATTTAATCCGAATGCGTGCTCGTGAGACGCACCACTAGTTGCCTCGTAATAAATCGCTCCGACGGGCGCTCTTTCTTTGGGGGTATATATCCAGACTTCAGATCCTCTTTTGATATCCGCCTTTTCGAGTATGGGCATCACTTGGGTGTCTAATGAAACAGCTCCACTCGTGTGCCTAAGCTCCGGAATCATCCATTTATCGATCTCTTGATCGAATACGGAAAGTGAGCCCATCCAAAAGATCGCAAACAAAATACTCGATATTGCAAGCCCTAACCAAGTGTGGAGCCAATTCATTGAATCCCGAAACCACCGCGTCACTATTGTCTCGCGGCACTGAGGCCATCGGCCACTATTGGCGAGGTCTTAATCATGGCGATAGAAAGAAATGTGAGGGACGCTACCAGAAGAACCGGCTTTAAACTGGAAAAAACCCATAAAATTATAGCGATTAGCAGAGGAAATGCGGTCAGCAATGCAAGCGTTAAACCCTCGCCAGCCGTAAATCCGGTATAGGTGAAAACTGTTCCGAAAAAAGCAATGTACCCGTAGGTAAATAAATAACCGCTAGGAATTGCGATTAGCAGCCGAGCCACGCGCTTCGTATCGGAAAAAGACTTTGATCTCATAACGACCGCCCTTGTTCAGCGGCGGCAGAAATGAGCGGCCCAAGGTGTCTTTCATAGAGCTTCCATTTAGACTTTGATGTCGAATAAATCGGCTGACGGACTTGCCAGCGACTGGGAGTTTGTACGGCGCGTCTGTTCTTATGAAATTCGAGTACGCCCGGTGCCCATGGCACATCAAGGAACTTCAGGATGCGCCGCGCTTGATATTCTAAATCGCCGACGGTTTCTTCATACTGTACATCGAGAATTTCGAGGTCTGTTACTGATTTCCAATGCTCCATAATAGTGCGGTAGCCGCGCCAGTAATGCGCAATGTCTGATAAATCAGTGGACCACTTTTGCTGAGCATTAAAATTCTGAGCAAATATCGAAAGGCCATTGTCTCGCACATCTCTAACGCAGTGAATAACTTTAGCCTGAGGTAAAGCCAGAGCTACTAACCCGAGGTGCCAAAAATTCAGCGGCTGTTTGTCAACGATGCGTCGATAGTTCCCATCAGCAAGGCCTAAGACTCTCACCATGTATTCGCGACCGAGCTGCTCCACATGACTGGCCGAAAGAAGCGTAGCAGAATCTGGCCAGAGGCGCTTAGTACTTCCAATTCGGTCAGGGGTGCCTGTTGCCAAATCCGTGAGACTAGCTAATTCGCCGCCTCCAAAGCAATTAGGGTGGGAACTAATAATCTGCTCAGTGAGTGTTGTGCCAGACCGTGGCAGCCCAACAACAAATACAGGAACATCGGATTGGTATCCCCATTGGTTTCTGGCCGTAAAAAAATCGCGGGTGAATATTTGTTTTAAAAGCAACAGTCGCTGATCGAATTGCTGTCTAGAAAAAGCTCCGGCGGCATTCCGGCGCGCTTTGTTTGCAGAAGCCATCGTTATGAATGCCTCTTCAAACCGATTGAGACTCTCTAAAGCTCGACCTAGGCCATACCCTATAATGGAATTGCT
>JBCDHF010000444.1:0-3906 GCA_038750375.1 Cyanobacteria bacterium P01_H01_bin.15 | reverse complement strand
GGGGAGCATAGGGATATATTCATATTTTGTAATAACTACTCATAGTTATGAGCCACAAGCTATTTACCAAAGACTTGTAAGACGTTATCGCCGTAAACTATACAAAGAGATGGGTCTTAATAGCACAAATAAATTGGAAGAGTCAGATCATAATTGATATAACCCTCGCCTAGCCAAAGAGGCTCTTTTTGATGTTACATTCAGGGGCATAACAATTCGGTTGGAGCGGACTAACGAAATTTGCTGATGATGCTGCTAAGCTAACTTGCAACCACTCAACCGAGTCGTTGTGCGACTTAAGTTGTCGATGAGGACCGCCGCTGAACCATGGCTTGTCAGCGTTCAAAATCAGACAAGCAGATTCAAATCTTTAACTTTTCAACTATTTCAGCACGGGCAGAAACGTTTAGTTTCTGAAACATGCGTTTGAGCACTTGTTTTACAGCATCACGACTGATGTGTAACTTCAAAGCGATTTCTCTATTGTTAAAGCCTTGTGCAACTAATTCAGCAACGTCAACTTCTCGCGGGGTTAGGCAACTGATTAAAGATGGAGCGATCGCAAGACGCAGCGTTGCAAAACGAACAGATAAATATTGGCATAGAGAACTCAATTGAATCAGGTCATCTTCATTAAAGGAAGGAAGATTTCGTCCCCGCATAAAATAAATTCCACCGATTAACCGACTAGGGCCGATTAGTGGTGCAACCATCCCATGTTCAAGCCCATAGAGACGAAACACATTGTGATAAAGCTTACTGTGGTGCCAGTCCTTTAAAGATTGAACTGATAGATGATGCACCGGGATTTGCTGCTCTATCATTCGTTGGCTGACTGGATCTCCAGCTTGGCCAATTTCTTGATAACGATCGCGGAACGTGTCTGGCAATCCCTGTAGATCTGAATCAAATACTTGAAAACGGCTATCCAGCAAATCTAATCCCCAAGCAGTCGCTCCCACCAGTTCACCGGCATAGTCCATGAAGCAAGAACGCAACTGTGCCTCATTTGATACGCTGGTAATTTTTTCAACCAGAGGAGTGAATTTCATAAACTTGTACCCAGTTGGGGACTTGGATAGATCGCCTTAGGTCTTTATCTTATAGACCTGCTCCGCTACGTGGATATTCTATGCCTCTCCCAATTTCAACCCTTTTTGTTGGGCTCAATGGTTTGATTGCGTTTGCATTATCTTACATAGTTGTTATGGAGCGTACCAAAACTCGCATTTGGCACGGAGAAACTGAGATAGAAGTTACAAACCAACCTAATTACCTTGAAAAACCTAATGTATGGGCAGCTTTTGTTGAACGCTATACTCAGAAATTCGTGACCACAAAAAATGCTGATGATGGCATTCTTCAGCGCAAGGTACGTGCCTTTGGTAATTTTAGTGAATATGTACCATTAGGGCTTTTGTTTATTATCACTTTAGAATTGACGCATTCGCGGTCTTGGATACTCTGGTTACTGGGGAGTGCGCTAACTGTAGGACGAGTTTTTCATGCGTGGGGTTTGATTACCCACTATGGTCCCTCATATGGTCGCGCAGTCGGTTTCTTCCTCACTTGGTTTGTTTATATCGTGGGTGCTGGTATTTGCATGTACTACGGTATTCTTGGCCTTTACTAGTAAATTGTCAGTCGCCCAACACGTCATGGCAGCGGACGAACAAAAGTTACTGATGGAAGTGCTGAGGTTATTTGTCGCCGCTACATTTTGCCGTTAGCCGCGCGACTCGAAGTCGTTCGGGGGAGTTGGAAAGGACTCCTAAAAGCCTTTCCCCGCTAGTGTTCAAGCGGATGGCCGCCCTGGGATGTTCAACCAGTAATGGGAGGGCAGTATCAGCAGACAAGGTTAAGTGTCGAAACACCTTTGAAGCCAAATCGAGGGTGCAGGCTAGGGCAAGGTTGCTACGGATAATGCGAATGAATCCTGGATGAGACTTCATTAATTTATGGTGCTCGAAATGGCTGAAACGGGCATGTTGGGGCAAATGAGGGGCGGTTGCGTCTAAATATCGGTTGCGAACACCTCGCCCCCGGAGTAAGGAGGAGTCCTAAGGTAACCATATCTCCACCCCGTACGGAACGAGGAAACTCCGATAGAGTCCGAATCCCGCCTTCAGAATTCGGTAAGCCAAAGGCAACTGCGATGTCATCCTCTAGCGGAAACAGGATGTTCTAAGAAGCGAATACTGCCAACCGAAAGGTAACCGGAATTCATAACGGGGCAGATAGGGCAATACCCAACCTAAAAGAGTGCAGACGTGGGACAGGTGATGGTTTTGACTGAAGGTGAGATGAGACTTAATTCATTGGGAAAAGTTAGGTGCAAGCTTATTTTTGCAAACGTAACCGTCAGGACAATTCGTCAGGGTTGTTAAGAATCGGAGACCCTGAATCTCAAGACATTGCTTGAGCCGTGTACGGTGAAAGTCGTATGCACGGTTCTGAGGGGAGGGAGCTACATCCAAAACTTCCTCCTTTACCCGACTAAATAAAAGGAGATCTAATGAGTACGGACAATTCGGGCCCCTCCGAATCGCGAGACTTTGACTTCTGGATTGGAACGTGGACTATTCGGCACCGCGTCCTACAGAATGATGGCTCGTGGCGGGACTTCGACGCGCGCACTACCGTCGTTCCCGATCTCGATGGTGTGATACTGGTTGAGCACTGGGAGGGTGTTTGTCTCTTACCCTGGGAGGGAATGGTTGAACCAGAGGTACGGAAGGCGCTCAGCGTGAGGGCTTATGACCCAGTCGACAAGCAGTGGCACATTCACTGGATCGACACGCGTGGCCGAAAGTTCATCCCAGTCTTCAGCGGTAGGTTCACTGACGGTCGCGGTGAATTTTTCGCAGATCTCCCAGGTGGCGTTCGGTCCCGAATTGTCTTTCGCGACATTACCAACGAGTCGGTGGTGTGGGAAAACGCCATAGAGGATGCTGGCGAGTGGAAGGCGATCTGGGTAATGGAAATGTATCGGGAGCCGGGGGCGGACACAGGATAGGAGATTACTTTTCGGCTGCAAATGCGGCCAGGCTGCACCTGTTGTCACAAAGATCTGAATTGGACATGCTCGGACACTTTCATCTATTCATTCGAATGCACTGCAAGAGCCAACGCTGGACAAGTTTCCGGCATCCGCACAGCAGATCGTGAAAGTGGAAGCTTATGTCGAGGTGAAAACGAACCATGGGTTGCAACGGAGGCCGCAAGCTGTCATTTTTGAATTGGTGAGGCTCTTGCGCGGCTCCGCTGAACCCGAGCGTTAGCCTGCTTTGATGCGATGAAACTCGTCCTTTTCATATTTTTGCTGAAGTCAGTTCAAACTCTCCACAGCTTTTGGTGACCTTGGCGGTCAGCTTTGCCGTGCGCCCAGCACGATTGTGCTATTGCCTACGGACAGCGAGCAACGCATACACCCCATGAACGCTCGAAATCAGCTCTGATTATCGAGTTGCGATCACACGGGCATGCAGTGGCATTAGCATTTCTGCAATACCCGTCAGTTGATGGGTAGGGTCTCAGCGTTGCGTTGGGTCAGGGTTCGCGATTAAAGTATATATGCTGTAGTTATTGAGACTTATTGTCATTTAGACTGCGCTAATGTTAAGCAACGGGTTGCTCCAAATCATAAACTTCGGAAGTCATAACAACTGCAAGCGATGGAACCGACTGAATCACTAATCCGCCCAGATCCAGAGGATGCTCTGGATCTGATGAAACAGTTTTCTAGCAGTTGGGGTGATGGCTACGGCCGGCATATTCAGCTGCGGGACGGGTTGGAGTTGACGTTCGGCAGTTTGCGAATGCCCGATCGCGCCCAAGAGCAATACCCAGAAGGGTTAAGCGACGGCATTGGGCTGCATCTGCATCTGTCGGGTGAGCATCAGGATC
>JBCDHF010000443.1:0-3906 GCA_038750375.1 Cyanobacteria bacterium P01_H01_bin.15 | reverse complement strand
TTGTTTGGCGGGTCCGCCTTTTTGCTCATCGCCCAGGCGATTTCGGAGCGAGCTGACTTATTGTTGGTCACCGATGCGATCTCTGACCTGTTCCACGACGAAGCGTTGGATTACCTGCTACCTGGGGTGTCGGCGCTGGATGATTTTGTTGGAGGCAGCGGCACGGGCTTCAGAAGCTCGTATTTTCTCTACGATTCCCTGCTGCTAGAGCCGGAGCGGCAGGAAGGGGAACGCGAGTCGAAACCGTCCTCGCAAGTGCAGTTAGAGTTAGATGTTGCGGTTACGGAAAAGCTATTCAGCAAAGAAGACATACCGCAATGGCAGTCTGCGGTAAAGGCGTGCCTGGGAAGCAGCGCTGGGCAGCAACTCTCATTGTTTGAGTTGGGAAACCTGTGCGGGCTCAGTCCGGTGGAGACGTTCTTGGCGTTGCTGCACTCTACGGCAGCGGGGGAGACGATGCTGATGGAGAGCGATGGGGGTTTTTATCGGCAGCCGGGGGACCTTGTTGCGATCGGGAGGACTGTTTTTTAAAGGGGGTTAATGGGTAAGATATCAGGCAAAACGCCTGAGCAGCCGACTTTTTCAAGGGATGCTATGTACAAATTGCCCAATAAAATCCTATAAAGGTTGTTCAGGAGGCAATTTGCCTTCTAATAACTAGTTAGATGCCATGGAACGATTAGTCATACATGACATCGGCGTGGTTCCAGAGGCCGCGATCTCTGGCGCTGCCCTGGTCCAGACGGAGTCCTCCGCTTACCTCACATTCAACGCGATGCGAGATACGGATCGGCCTAGTCCGTATGGTGGTTTCTATCGCGAGGACGCGGGAACTGCGATCATTGAGCTCGTTGGCTGCTCGATAACAAAGTTTGGTTACCCAAACGATGAGGCTTGGTCTGCTATTCCGAGATACAGTGAGACGGATGCTCATGGCGTCTATGAGGTCGAAAACTCTGATTGGCTGATTGAACTTGCAGAGTTAAACCGGCACGGATTCCCGGAGACAAAGGAATGGCCCGGTCACCACTTCGTATTTCTTTTTCATGACAGCAGTTTCGAGTGCATTTGCAGGGAGCTTAAAGTTGAAGTGTCCCAGGAGAAGTTTCTCTACATTTGGCAGAGACTCACTTCACGTGTTCTTGAGGGCTAGTGCATCTAACAAATCGCTCAACACGGACCGCGAAGACGCGGCCGGTTAGCTTAGCGTTCTAGCAACGACCATATGCCTCAAGCACACGCGAGAATGAACGTTCGATTTAATGAATCCGTCCTTCGGGTTGACGACACGGATCACGTCCTTGATTTTCCGATCATTGACGCTGCGACCGATGGGGATCGTGTCTACGTCGTGTTCGATTACACGGCCTTTCCCAAGAATAAACCTGCTGGAAACTTGTCGGCTTACGACAAAGACGGCCACAGGCTCTGGACGGTGTCCGGAAACCCAATTGACCATCCCACCGCCGCATACACTAATATCATTGATCTGAAACCCCTTACCGTTGGCAACTTTGCAGGTTTTGTCTGCCAGATAAATGAAACCACGGGCGAGTTGATACAATCAGACTTCACGAAATAAGCCATGTGCTGATCGTTTGCAGTACTGACTCTCAAAGCACAAGCAGGAACGGCCAGAATAATGGGTTGCACCGGAGCAGCGGGAAGCGTAGAATTTGTTTTTCGCGAGTCATTTGCCGCCCCCCGGTGAACTTGATCGTCATAAGGCATGAGCGACAAACTTATAATGCTTGCAGAGAAAGTGAATGACGAGGAGTCATTTATTTTATTTGTAAAAGAACTAGTTAAGAATCGCGAGGAAGCGATTAGACGTGAAAAGAAAAATCCGTCTTCGCCATACGGACCTGACGCTGGAGGTTGGGAGAACACGACAATCGAACGATATTTTGAAGGCGCTATAGCCTGGGCTGAAGATTCGGAATTTGGGAGACGCATGGCATTCCCAGATCTCGAAATAAAAGACGTTTCGGAATGGCGCAGGATAGCGGCATTTCTGATGGCAGGAATTGTGTATGAGTGAAATGCCTTATATCAAGCGCAAGCAGAGCGACAAATTAAAGGCAGCACCTTTGCTTTCGGCCTGATGCGAAGCTTTAGACGGTTGCGAGTAGAAATTTTCAGGAAGGGCATTTTTGAGAGTTTTTGCATTCGTGCAGATTTCCGCTAAGCCCTGAAGCCCTCGCAACTCACTAAATCTCGAAAAAATTCAAGCGAGATTGTCAAGCACCACACAGTTTTGTAATATTGACACATACTATTTGAGCAGGTCACTACAACGGACTTAGGATAACTGATTTATATGAGACGGAATTTGTGCTTGCCGCTGACTTCCGATCGTTATGTTGCACCAAAGAGAACTCTTAAGAATGACTATCTACTTTTACTCGACTAAAAATGAATATGGGGAATTTTCTAACTTCTCAAAACATGGTGTTGAGTTAGACGGCCTATGGTGGAAAACAACAGAGCACTATTTTCAGTCTCAGAAATTTTTGGATGCCGAATACAAAGAAAAAATTCGACTATGCCACTCTCCCAAGGAAGCCGCAGATCTTGGCAGAAGCAGAAAACTCCCTCTCAGAGAAGACTGGGAAGAGATAAAAGATGAAGTAATGTTGGTAGCCGTTAGAAAGAAATTTCAGACGCACTCTTCCCTTAGAGAGCTACTTCTAAGCACGGGAAATCAGGATATCGTAGAAAATGCTCCAGGTGACTATTATTGGGGTTGCGGTCAAGACGGAACAGGAAGAAATCAGCTTGGAAAAATACTGACGAGGGTCCGAAATGAATTACGCGCAACATATCAAGCGTATGCACACTGACTGCCAAACCGCTATGCGCTTTGTCTGCCGCTCAGCTCCATGTTATTCCGCTAGACAGTTGTGACTGACACGCTTCTAAAATTCTTGCGGACTGGTGAACTTGGCGGAATCCGAGCTGCGATGACACGTAAGGCGGTCCAATCCCTGATCGGTGAACCAGAAGATGTTGGCGAGTCTGACGACATTTTGCTTTTTGGCGGACAAGGCGACGCGAACCTGCAACTGACGTTCGTTGACGATCGAGTTCACGGGATATGGATCTACTTCTGGGGCTCGACCGACACGCATTCAATACCAGATTGCCTCGATGCACCTTCATGGACAATCAATGGGCAAACCAGCATTGACGAATTAACAGAAAAACTGTCAGAAGCCTCGACCCAATGGCGAATCCACAAACCGCTTACGTTCGACGATCAAACCTGTGTTCTGGTAGAGTCAAACGTTCTCTGCTTGTGGTCACATGACGGCAAATGCACGCTTCAGAAAATCATGCTGATCGATGAATGCAACGATTGGTCGCCTGCAACGTGACCACAATTGCAGCATAACAAAGCGATGCTCAGGAGCCGCCTCGGCATTTACGGCTCCTGAGCTCGGAGAATTGATCACGGCTCGGTGATTTCAGACTTTAGGCTTCGCAACTTCAGATGGCAACCGAAATAATTAGTACCCAGCGCCTGAGTTTGAGAGGCCCCTTAACTGGCGACCTGGAAAAATTACATGAGCGAATCTTTTCAGATGCTCTGGTGATGCGTTTCGTTTTTGGTGGTGTACCCCTCACGCTCGATCAGACATCAAAGTTTTTCACTTTAGCCTTCGACCACGATGCAACAGGTCTCAAGCTCTGCGTACTTGTCGAGAAAGCTAGTTCTGAAATAATTGGTTTTTCTGGGCTGATCGCCTGTGATGCTCTAAATACGGAAGATTATGAAATTGGCTTTGTTCTCTCTCGCTCCGTCTGGGGAAAAGGTTACGCTACGGAGATTGGACTAGGACAACTTGATTATGGCTTTCGCGCTGTAGGTTGTGAGCGCCTTCTGGCTCAGGTCGCCCCTGAGAA
>JBCDHF010000442.1:0-3913 GCA_038750375.1 Cyanobacteria bacterium P01_H01_bin.15 | reverse complement strand
CCAGCTGTGGACGTAGTCCTTCTCTACCTCATGGGGCGTCAGTCCTTGAGCTTCACCGATCGCTTCAATCTCTTGGTCTGTGATCATTTCTTTATGTTACTCAAACCCTTCGATTTGGCCAGTTCTGGCAGCGACGGGATGCAGAAGTTGCAGATAGGTACCCAACCAACACCGTCGCCAGTTGAGAAACCTTGGAATATGCTTGTATCCAAATGGTCACGCGGCCATCTCTTCAGGCGGAGCAATGTTCGTTCTTTGACGTAGAAATTCTTCAAGGTTCTTTGAAACTACTTCGACCGGATCACTGGATGAGATAACTACGTCGGCGAAATTTTCTTGATCACTTCCGAACATACGAAACAAACCAAGGATATGATTCACATAGTATTTCTCAGAGTCCTTTGACCATTTTTGGCGATTCCTTTGAAAAATGAATTCATCGGCCAAATGAATGTAAACCCTAAGATCGAACAAATTGCGAACGCTAGGTTCAACAAAAAGAAAACTTCCCTCAACTAAAACTATGCTGGTAGGATGAACCACACGTGAGCCCCTTTCATACGTGACTGGTTCAAATATCGGGGCCGCGATAGGTCGGTCATTCTTCAATGTAAGCAAGTCTTGCCTCAACCGTCCAAAATCATACATGGACTGAAGTCCTTTCTCCTTGGCTGCGGTTTGATCCACGTCAACTTGATGCAAATAGTTGTCCATCTTGATCCGGGTTACGTCGGCATATCTCGACGCGACCATCGCGGTGATCGTCGACTTTCCAGAGCCAAATGGTCCCGAAACACCGACTAAAATATTGTTTTTATTCAATTAAATTATTTTACAGCTAGAGCCCAATCTGTCAAGTTGTCCGAGACCAAAAACGGTGTCACCGTGTTCTTCGGAGTGGACCTACTTGTTTCTTGGTCCGTAATTGTTGAGAGGCGAATGTGCGACCGAGAGTGTTCATGCCGAAGCGTGCCCGAACTGAAGAGATGTTGGAGAAGCTTGGATACGAAATGAGCCGTGACGATGACGAACTCTACTACGCTTCATCGATACTCCCGACCGATGAAACGTCTGGCACTTTGGCTTTGAAACAGTGTGAAGGTGGAAATTTTCGATCAGGTGCTGACATTGCAGTCTTTGAAGCGGATGAGGCGACAAAGAGAGCGGCCCAATCGCTTATGGATTTCTCAGAGGGCAAAGTTGACCAAGAAAACCTAGAGCCCATCCTTGAGTGTTTTCTTCCGGCACTCAAGCAATCGTGCAATGATGAGGAATCGATAGAAATTCTCGGCCCTACCGCGAAATTTGAGCTACACGCAACAACAACAAAGAATGAAGTCACTGGTAAATTGACGGGGCTACACATCGACAACTGGGAAGGCAAACACTTTGTGAATCGCGCTGGCCGTAGAAACCGGATTTCAATTAATTGCGGTAGACGGGACAGATATCTTTTATTCTTCCCATTCTTGGTTTCAGATGTGATAAAAGAAAGCGACGAGCCCAAATCAAGAGCCGACATACGTGCTTCAATATATGATCTTGTTTTGAAGTATGGCGACCAGGGAATGGTTCGGCTAAAGATTCCCCCTATGCATTGTTACATAGCTCCAACAGAAAATATTGTCCACGATGGGCAGTTCCTCAATCGCGAAGAGCTGGACATCACCTTCGTGTCACTGGGTAGATTCAGTGCATCACAATTCCGAGATCAGCTAAACTGTTACGAGCTTGTTCAATGAGTGTAAAAATCTCGTCGCAGCGAGATGATTTATTTCGAAATCCATTTTCCTTTTTGTAGCGGTGAGTAATATATCCTGCTCCGCAAATCTCAAAATTCTTGCACTGAATACACTCTTCGCTAAATTCATATCGTCGATTATGTGCGGTTCTCCAATAGTCTGAATTAGTTACCTGTTCAACTGAATGGTTAGACACGTGCAATCCTGTATCTGGTTTGGAATGAAGAACCAGATTCAGTGAGTGGTTTATCTGCCAATCCCCCCTGGTAGAGACTTCTAGAATTGAAGGAGGATACAGACCAATCACATCGGTGCTCCATTGATGACCAACCAGCATCCTTACGATGGAGCTAAAAAATGGTACGTTGCAGGGCTCGCTGTCATCTATCCACGCATTAAATGCGCTCAACAAAAATGGTGATGCATTCACTTCGTCAAGGTTACCTGCCCAACTTGTTTCTGGCGCGGTTTTACCTGTCATCAGAAAGTCAATTCCTTTGACACCAATATCCCTGAAACGTCGGTAGACTGCCTCACCGTTAAGACGTTCATCAATCACACATAGTACGCCTCCGAAGGCGCCCTGCTTCCACGAAAAGTCAACGGCTTGCTGAATGCCTTCGAGCGTTTTCGCGCGTAGGCTTGCCCCGCTATGATTTAGCCTTCTATCGAGTTGTTTATTTTGCAAGGGGTTGTCGCAACTAATCCCAATGGTGAATCCGTAATCATCTAAAAGTTGCAATTTTCGTGGCGTGATGTGAGTGCCATTGGTTTGTACGCCCAAGGTGACCTGGTTCGACTGTTCGCCGATTCTAAAGAACTTGTTCAGAAGGGATTCTAGAGAACCCTCCGACTGTGCCATTGGCTCTCCTCCGTGAAGGACCACAGACAGTTCAAGAGTCGGATTTGCCTCAGAGTATTCATTGATCCTCGAGCAGAGTGCTTCAATTACGCTGTCTTCCATCCAAAGTGGATCAGACTTCCAACTCTGATCATGCCCTTGGTACATATAGCAGTAGTCGCAATCTAGGTTGCAGCGAGCAGCAACTTTGACGACAAAGCTATGAACCGGCGGAACTAGCGCATTGAGCCGACCAAGATGTTGGGTTGTTTTCGCAACGGCGTCTGCCACAGAAGCCGCAACTATTGGATGCGCCTCGGTTCGGTTCGATCTGTGGAACAGTTCAGACATGACATTTTTTCGTTTTTCCTCATCCCAGAGGTTGTCAATGCCCTGTCCTCTTCTACCAAGGTTGTAGCGCAGCTGTTCGTCGCTTGGGTCAAGGAAGATGCATAAATCTGGGGAAACGCCAGAGCTTAGTGCAATATCAACGCTAGACACGTGATCAAAAAGAAAGCGCTTCGACGTCGCCAACTTCGTAGCAAGCTGAGGCGACCAGTCTGTGCTCTCTCCGATGAATTCATCACCTAAAATATGTTCGAGGCTTGGAACAATCCGAGCCATGATACTGGAAAAACGGGTTTTTCCGGCCCCAGGAGGACCGGAAACACAAATTTTCACAAGGCTACTCGTTTAAAAGGTGGATTTCGAAAAGTCGCCGTATGCTTTACTGGCTTTCAACAACTGTTGTGACTGTTTGTCTTCACAATAAGATTCCTGAAGCACAGCTTTCAAATTTGCGGACGCCTTTGCCAGCACCTCACTCTTGGGTGCAGTGGCCTGGTCCGAGTTGGTCCTATCTGCCATGTATAGCTCCTCACTAGGACAATAATAGTTGCACTCGGTGTGCGGCTGGTCAAGGGATCGGTCGTTTGACGTCTTTTGGTGTCTTACCGGTGGGCTAAGGTGGCGGTCAGACTGGCTGGTGCAATTTGCGCTACGCGCTGTCGCGGCTTGTCAGATCAATCAATTCTGAGCCTAGAATGAGCCTAAGGTGCTATTATTTGCTGCGGTCAGCGACCTAAACCATTGATTTAGCTTGGAGGCGAGTACCGGAATCGAACCGGTGTACACGGATTTGCAATCAGGTCACTGCTACTTTGAGGATAAAGCGAGGATAATCCTTAGTGCAAAAAATTCTAAGTTTTTGATTTTATTGGTCGGAGTGGCGAGATTCGAACTCACGACCCCTGCCTCCCGAAGACAGTGCTCTACCAGGCTGAGCTACACTCCGACCGTGTCGGGCCGTGTAGCTTCCCGCGAGGCGCAT
>JBCDHF010000441.1:0-3923 GCA_038750375.1 Cyanobacteria bacterium P01_H01_bin.15 | reverse complement strand
GAACTCGGTGAAATTGAAGCACAATTGGTGGCGATGCGGGCAGTCGATTCGGCCATCGTATTAGTTCGCCAAGATTCTGTGGACAACAAAATGCTGGCTGCCTTTTTGAGCGTGACACCGGGGCATGACCTTGAGATTGGGGACTTACGTGTCCAATTAGCATCAAAATTACCAGATTATATGGTTCCTAGTCGATTTGTGGTCGTTGAGCATTTTCCCTTAATGCCAAATGGCAAGATAGATCGTCAGGCGCTGTTAGCCCTGGAATCGACAACGGACTCATTTCGAGCAGCACTGTCTCAGCCATATTTGGCACCGATATCAGCAACAGAACAGAACTTAGTGGAACTATGGGAGTCACTGTTACAGATTGACCCTATCGGCATTGACGACCATTTTATTGAACTGGGATGGAGTTCGCTGTTAGCCATACAAGCTATCGCCCGTCTGACCACTGCCCATGCAATCGAATTGAGCTTCCAGGAATTCAGTCTGGCCGGTACCATTCGGTCACTAGCCAAAATATTGGACCAGAAAATATTAACCGGGGCGACAGACACCTTAGGTCCCATTAAACCTGTCAGTCGCGATCGCGATTTCTTACCCATCTCTTTTCCCCAAGAACAAATCTGTTTTATGCAGGCCCTGTCTCCCAACCTGCTGGCATATCAAACCCAAGTTCATCTTCGTTTTCGGGGACCCGTTAATGTCCCAGCCTTAGAAGCGAGCTGTAGAGAAATCATTAACCGTCACGAAATTTTTCGCACTTCCTTTCATCAGTTTGACGGTCAATACCTTCAGCATATCCACGAGCAAGGAATCGTCAGTTTTGAAATTATCAGTTTGCTGGACTTATCAGCAGAGGACCGAGAAGGGGCAATGCAAGCCTCTTCCTTTGAGCATGTACATTGCCCGTTTGACATTACCCAACTGCCCCTTATTCGCTGGGTCCTCTACGAACTGGGGGAACAAGAGTTTGTGCTATTGCAGTGGGAGCACCACTTGGTCCATGACGGCTGGTCGCTCAATTTTGTACTGATAAAGGAGCTGTTGGTTTTATACAGAGCGTTTGCCCATGAACAGCCTTCGCCGTTGCCCCCCATGCCGCTGCAATTCGCCGATTTTGGCAGCTGGCAGCGCCAATGGATGAAGAGTGCGATCGCGCAGCAGCAATTGGAATATTGGGTTCAAAAATTAGCAGATGCGCCAAATTTACTCCCTTTGCCAACCGATTATCCGCGTCCTGCCGTCCAAGCGTTTAGGGGGACGGTGCATCGCTACCAATTGCCAGATTCATTATGTCAGCGCTTATCCGAATTCACACAACAGAAACAATTCACCCTGTTTGTCGTTATGTTGTCAGCCTATTTTTTGCTGATGCATCGATATGCTCAAGTCGACGATATTTGTGTGGGTTCTGGCTTCGCCAACCGACATCGGCAAGAACTCGAAAACTTAATTGGCATGGTTGTGAATACGGTGGTTTTGCGCGGAAATCTGGCTGGCAATCCAACCGTAACTGCTTTTTTAGAACAAATCCGTGATGTTGTTGCCGAAGCCAGCTCTAATCAAAGTATACCCCTAGATAAAGTCGTTGAAACGCTCAACCCTGAACGAAACCTGAGCTATAGCCCGCTCCACCAAGTGCTTTTTAGCTTTCATGATTCGGCGCTCCCAAACCTGAGCATTGACGATACTCAGGCAAAACTCATTATTCCGATCGCCAATGGTTCAGCCAAATATGACATAAATATAATCGTTATTCCTGAGTCGAAGCGTCATCTTTGCGGCATAGAAATGGTCTGGGAGTTCAACACGGATTTATTTGAGCCGAGTACCATTGAGCGCATGCATAGGAATTATGAGACCCTCTTAGCAGGCGTAATCGCTTCTCCCGATGTACCGATCAATACGTTGCCCATCGTAACCCAATCGGAACGTCAACAAATGCTTGTTGAGTGGAATCAAACCAAACTCGACTATCCCAAAAATAGCAGTATTCATGGACTGTTTGAAGCGCAAGTCAATAAAACGCCCAATTCGATCGCTGTTAGCGATGGTGAACAGTCATTAACGTACCGTGAACTCAATGACAGGGCGAATCAATTAGCATGCTATTTACAATCTTTGGGGCTGGAAACAGAGTCACGAATCGGGATTTGTATAGAGCGATCACCAGACTTAATCGTCGGTTTCTTGGCAATTCTTAAAGCGGGTGGAGCTTATGTGCCGTTAGATTTGAGCTATCCTGAACAGCGATTAGCTCATATGGTTCAGGATGCCGATATTCACTACCTGTTGTGTCGTCACAGTGACAACACTCGCTTAGGTTTTTACTCGGGCCAACGAATTTACCTTGAAGACATTCCAGATGACATAGAAGAATTATCACGACTTCCTATCATAACAGGCTCCCATCTTGCATACGTTAACTTCACCTCCGGCTCAACGGGGCGGCCTAAAGGGGTCGCAGTTAACCATCGAGGGGTTGTGCGCCTCGTCATTAATCCAAATTATGTCGTTATTGAAGAAGATGATATTTTCTTACAGCTTGCACACGTCTCATTTGACCTGGCCACCTTCGAAATTTGGGGGGCGTTACTTAACGGCGCCAAGCTGATACTTTATCCCGATTTTTTACCAGACTTAGATCGGTTAGCCCACATTCTTCAGCGGGAAGCTGTCACCATTTTGTGGTTAACGACGGGTCTTTTTGATATCGTTGTCGAGAAAAATCTCGCCGCATTAGCGTCAGTCAAGAAACTCTTAGCCGGTGGAGATGTATTGTCGCCAATCCGTGCTCGGCAACTGTTAGATAAATATCCGAACTGTACTCTCATTAACGGCTACGGACCCACAGAAAATACCACTTTTACCTGCTGCTATAGTATTCCCCACTCATTCGATTCCAGTCGCAGCCTGCCCATTGGTCGCCCGATTTCCAACACTCAAGTATATGTACTTGATAAAAGCCTGGAGCCTGTGCCAGTAGGTGTGCCAGGAGAATTATTCGTTGGTGGTGATGGCTTGGCCAGAGGTTATTTGAATCGACCAGAGCTGACCACCCAAAGCTGGCTTATAAGCCCGTTTAACCCAACGGAGCGTCTATATCGGACAGGTGATATCGTCCGCTATCTTAGTGATGGCAATCTAGAATTTATCGGGCGATGGGATCGTCAAGTCAAAATTAGAGGTTTCCGCATTGAACTCGATGAAGTTGAAGCACAAATGATGGCGATGCCAGGTTGTGAAGCCGCGATCGCCGTTGTGCAAGAAAATTCAATGGGCGACAAACGCTTGCTCGCTTATGCAATCCCGAGCAAAGAGACCGTACTTAATACTGCTTCGGTCAAAGAATATCTGGCAGCAAAGCTGCCGGACTACATGATTCCCAGTGCAGTGCTCTCTCTGGAGGCATTCCCATTAACTTCTAGCGGCAAAGTTGACCGCAAAGCTTTGCCAACCCCAGACTTTTCTGCTCAAACAGAGAATTATCTTTCTCCAAGCACTTCAACAGAGCGAGCTTTAGTTGAGATTTGGCAATCGGTTTTGGGGCTATCGAAGGTAGGCATCAAGGACAATTTCTTTACCCTAGGCGGCCATTCTCTTCTAGCACTCAAAGCGATTGCGCGCATCCAGAAAGCGCTTCAAATTGAAATTCCCCTCCGATTGCTATTTGAGGCGCCAACAATTTCTGAACTCGCTACTCAAATAGATCAGCAGTTTCAGCAATCACAACTTGCTAGCATCCCGATTCTAGACCGAGCCCAAACACTACCCCTTTCCTTTGCCCAACAGCGCATCTGGTTCCTCAATCGCTTAGAAGGAAGCAGCGAAGCCTATCTGATGACTGCGGTTTGGCAGTTAACCGGTTATTTAGATGTTGCCGCCCTGGAATCGTCTCTGGGTCAACTCTTCACTCG
>JBCDHF010000440.1:0-3933 GCA_038750375.1 Cyanobacteria bacterium P01_H01_bin.15 | reverse complement strand
CGTTTCTTGACCCCGGAAGTGATACGTTCGTCCTGGGGACAAAAGATGAAATACTATACGACGACTACGATGTGCAAGACCCTGGATTAAATGATTTTGCTTGGATTGATGACTATGATCTTGGGGATGATGTGATTGAGCTGTTTGGTGATGCAAGCCAATATGAACTAAAAGAAGAGAGTATCTCTCTCAACTCAGGAAATTTTGGCGCGACTCAATTTGGTGCAGCAGAGACTTATCGCTCTGAACTAGGGGTCTCCATTTACTATCTTGGCGCAACTTATGGAAGCAGACTGCAGGAAGTCCCAGAATTGATAGGATTTATTGCGGAGAATAATAATTTTTCTGCTACCAACGATTTTGCTAACTTTATCGAAAATGGGTTAAGTGATTCAGACAATTTCGTTTTTGTGTGAGGTTGGATATTGAAAAAATTCGATGAAAGTTCGGGATTAAAATAACTGGCACTACACCGACATTAGACCTCTCTGTGATGGTAGTTTGGGTCACCCTCTTAATGAATGCGTTTTTGCTGATCTGACTTCAAGAAAAAACTCAAAGAGAGGGGAGTTGCCGATAGAAAAACTACTGTAGAATCGAAGGGCTGTGTGAATTAGGGGTCAGCCATGGCGGAGATTGCGACGAAGTTAAGTCTTCCGCGGTTTCGGCGGACGAATAAAAGTTTGGTGTTGGACTTGGGGGAGGGGGTCTCACTGACTTTGATGCAGATTCCGGCGGGCGAATTTTTGATGGGTGCGCCGGAGAGTGAACCGGAGAGCAGGGATAATGAGCGACCTGTGCATCGGGTGGAATTTAAGGAGTCCTTTTTGTTGGGGCGTTATCCGGTCACTCAAGCGCAGTAATGACGGGTTGCCGGTTTGGAAAAACAGCAGATTGATTTGAAGCCTAAGCTCTGGAAGTTTGAAGGAGATCAACGGCCGATTTAGCAGGTAAGTTGTGGAGGATGCCCAAGAGTTCTGTCGCCGGCTGTCGGCGCAGCAGTCTGCCTTAAAAAAACTGGAAATAAATTGTCGGTTGCCCTCCGAGACAGAGTGGGAATGTGCTTGCCGCACCGGGACGCAAACGCCTTTTCACTTTGGGCAAATACTGATAGATAAGGTGACGAATTATTATGCACCGAATAGCTATGATGGCAGCCCCAAAGGAGAGTATTGATAAAAAAACTACGGATATAGGGTCTTTCCCGGCAAACCGTTGGGGGCTTAGCGGATATGCACGGCAACGTGTGGGAGTGGTGTCAGGATGACTAGCATAGCAATTATCAGGGCGCACCAGCGG
This sequence comes from Cyanobacteria bacterium P01_H01_bin.15, assembly GCA_038750375.1. Taxonomy (GTDB): domain Bacteria; phylum Cyanobacteriota; class Cyanobacteriia; order Cyanobacteriales; family JAAUTE01; genus JAAUTE01. The sequence goes on along the minus strand of JBCDHF010000440.1, from coordinate 2,634 downwards.
ATGGAAGTGCTTGGCTTAAATCACCTGTGACAAGAAAAACGGTAAGCTTTATTGAGTTTTACTTTCTGTATCGATGACCGAATTGCCCCCACCCCGGTAGATTCAGACAAGAAGGTTGCAAACCCCATCACCTTAGTTTCTGCCGACATCTATGTCTAGCGTTAATTTACGACGAATTAACCCCCACATTCTTAAGATTTTTGATTTAGTTTCTACTTATAAATCAAACCGCTTTTGACGCTAATAGCAGACTTGCAGAAACGGCATTTGAGTTTAGACCTGAGGTTTATAGTTGGTCCATTGGCTTTCTCTATTTTTACACTCCTAGGTCTACCAAAAATCAAACTTAGCCCTTGAGTAAAGTTGCCCCATAGCTCCTGCACAGGTTTTTTTTTCAGGATGTCCCTAGTTTGTCATCTTCCTTTTCTACTCTTATAGACATGAAAGGAATCCAGAAAACAAGGCATCTACGCCATCGCCTTTTTTCCATTTCTGATTTTTTTTTCAATAAGCCTTAGCTATGGTGATATCCATGATCACGACAAACACTAAATTAACTGAACAGGAACTGACGCTGAATCATCGCCTACTTCAGCAACATTGGGAAGCGGAAATTAAGCCCACTAGCAAGCGTCTAGAGCGGCGCTGGGAAATGGTGGATGGAGTACTCGTTGGAAAATGGATCGCAGTAGATTAAATCCTAATTGGTTAGAGTCCGTAATTAACATCTCATAAGGAGTAAAAATCATGGAATTAAAATTTCACGGCAATACTTACGAACCGATCGACTCATTCGTTCCGAATTTGCGTGAACGGGTAATGACTCGGCAGTTTATGGGCGTTAAAAGTCTTCACACTGTTCAATACGGAAGACTACGCACAGCCAGACCTAAACTTAAGTACCGGGGTGTCGCATATTAGATAATTAACGCGACTGATAGCAATACCTTATAAAAAAGCCAAGAGAAATCTTGGCTTTTTTATAACTTGGCTGAATTCCCAACCGAACTATGCGCTTAGAGTAGCCTTTAAGCTAATACTCAAGCTATGACTTTCCGCTTTGAATCCCCCTCCTCAGCCAAACTTTGAGTATCCAATTCAACGGCAACACTGGATGCCATGATTTTTCGGAATTACCGGAACATTTCCGATTGCGATTTCTCGAGGGCAACACTAACTTCGAGACAGAGCCAGGTCTTTTAGAATTATTTCCACATATTACTTTGTATATGTGCTCTAATATATTTACTCGATGTTCAAAAAGAACTGAGTATGATTTATTTAAATAGCAAGCTACATCTTATAACCCCATTCTTGCTTTCTCTCATCGTCGCCTGTCAGGGCGACAATCTTAACGCCGATATACACGATAGCGCAGTTATCGAGACTTCCAGTACTCAAGTTATCTCGCTGAATTCAGGAACTGATATAACTAACGCGATCTTCGTCGCTACCAGCGCAGACTGCGCAAATTATGCAGACGCTTATTTCTCCCAAGTAATGGACGTGGACCGCCGCATTGAATTTGACGGCAAACTCGACATCGTAGTCAGTGAAGATTCTTGTACGCTAATCAGCAATAATATCCCTAATCACAATTTTAATGATGGCGCTCAGCCTTTTGCTAACAACGTTGCAGAGGTGGAGAAGCGGCTGGTAATATCGCGCACCCCGCAGCTAGCTGATACCACTACGGCACTTTCGCAAGGCTTTTGGGATGCGGTCATGCTCAATGGCGTTGTAGTTGATCGGCTGTCTGCTGGTTGTTGGGATGACACGCGAGAAACTAACGTCCCAGCCGGTTGCGATGCTAGACGTGCAAAATGGCTTATAGATCCAATCGGTAGCAATGGTTTCTTCAATGAAGACTCCCATAACGCCCATGCTCAACCTGACGGCAGCTACCACTACCACAGCAACCCCAACGCAATGTTTGATGATAACCCAGGTCCAAATCGCTCACCTGTGATCGGCTTTGCAGCCGATGGCTTTCCGATTTATGGTCCCTATTTTATAGACCCCACCACTGGGGAAGTCCGCAAAGCAAAGTCAGGCTATACCCTCAAAGATGGCACCCGACCGGATGGTCCGGGAGGCGAATACGATGGCTTTTACGTACAGGATTGGGAATTCACGGATAGCGGCGATCTCGACGCCTGTAATGGGATGATGGTTGGCGATCGCTACGGCTACTACGTTACCGATACCTATCCGTGGATAATCGAATGTTTCAGGGGCAAACCACACGAGTCTTTTCAAAAGTAGGTTGTAGCGATTTCCCCAATGCAGAGGAATTCTTAAAATACTTGTTTTACCATTTTTGACTCAGTCGGCTTTTACTTTCCACAGGAGGAGCACTGTTCTTATGCGATCGCAGATCGTCCTCCAGGAACTTCTCTGTTACAACTTTTCGTAACGTCGTTAAACGATCGTTCCAGACTACTTGTCTGTCATAAAACTAACCTGATTTTCTTGTCATGGCTAATTTTCTGGAGGCTCAATCGAAGTTTCTGGGAGCTAGACAAGCAAAGTGCGCAATAAGCCGTCCAGCAAAGCTTTGCCTCTGATTCTGACGTTATGCACAAATTCAAAAAAACCTAAGTAGATTGGCAATTTCTCTTGTGAGATTCCACG
>JBCDHF010000439.1:0-3942 GCA_038750375.1 Cyanobacteria bacterium P01_H01_bin.15 | reverse complement strand
GTAGGGGACAAATTGAAGATTGGTGCGACTCTCGGCAATCTTCTCCATGCCCCGATGCAGATAGCCAATTACGGGTTCGCAATCAACTACGTCTTCCCCATCAAGGGTGACAATCAGACGAAAGCAACCGTGCATCGAGGGATGATGGGGACCCATATTAATGACCATCGGATCGGTCTTAGTTTCAAGCATCCCCATAGAAAAACTTCCTCAATATCTGACATAGCATTGGCGCTATCCGTCCAGTATCGAGAAGAAAACTAGCGAGATCTTGTAGATTACTCAGACTTTTGTACAATCTTCCGACTACTTAGCTTGTCTCAAAAACTTGCCGGGAGTGACACCAACCAATCGCTTGAAATGTCGATGAAAATGGCTTTGGTCGACGAATCCGACTATTTTTGCGACGTCAGCAATGGTAAATTCTGTCTCTCTCAAAAGCTGTTTGGCACGCTCAATGCGGCAATAAATGACATATTGGTGGGGTGACATGCCAGTTGACTGCTTGAATAGCTCAGAGAAATAGTGGGCACTCATCTGAGTAATCTCTGCTAATTCGTTCAAAGCTAAGTCATGACTGAGGTGAGTGTGAATGTAATCAACTACTTGCTGGAGTTTCAGAGGCGATAATCCACCAGTATAGGTTGGCAATCTAAACGGGTTTCCGCAATAGTGCTGAATCAGATGCGCCATCAGAGCGTTTGTCAGTGTCTCGGCGTAGAGGCGGCTAGACTGATTGGCATTTTCAAGGGCACGTTTGAGGGCTAGCCCTATTTGGTGAACAAGCGGATCAGTGCTGGCAAAACAAGGTACTAGCTCCACGCCATCACACTCAACCGCCTCATCAATAAATTGCGTGAACTCTTGAGGGTCTATTCCCACCATGATGGCCCCCCCTGATGTCTCTGGTTCAGCCTGGTGCCAAGTGTTAGCCGGTACAATCACCAAGTCACCCTGAACCAGACGATTACAGCGGCGCTCTCCGCCGATTTTTCGAGTAACCGAAGTAAATTTAGGCAAGTCTATAAAAATGGCAACACTATGCTGTTTTGCAGCTACATCAGGGTATTGCCCCGCTAAGAAGTAGTCATACGCCACCATCAGCTCATGCCACTGGGCAGAAAAGCTACTCAACAGAGGCGATCTCAAAAAAACACGCTGATACCCTTGTTCTTTCTCTCTAGCAAAATCCACCTCAAAAGATGTCACGGATAATACCTTCTAAAACTTGCGAAAAGCTTTATCCTTTATGACCCAATATCAAAACTGCTCGACTCAAGGGGCTCAAGCTGCTCTAATGGAACATTTCAACCCGGATATTTGTAGCTAATGCCTCTATTATTCCACTCAAGCAAATAAACGGGCATGGCTCAATATCCGTTATCATCATGCTGCGCGGCTTCAGCGGCGGGGCCACTATGCTCTACAACCACGCCCTAGAGCACGGGCAAACCCATTGAAAAACGCTTAACCATCAATCAGTTGCACATTGGCAAGTTATCGGTTGAAATAGCCTGTACTGAGCTGCAAATGATACTGATGGGGCACGAATGCAAGCAAGCGGCTCTGGCGCATGAATTGTTGAGGAAGGCGTGAGTTGCGATCGCTCACGATTCGTCTAGCTAGATAACTGAAACTGCTCAACAGTGAAGTTGTGCAGCGTCAGATTAGCTTGAGCTTGCATCGAAAACCTCTGTTCCAACGGTACCAACGCAGTGTTGAACTGCTGGAATTCACGGTGAAATTTAGGCAGATTGAAGCCGTTGTTCAATCGCATCACAGGCTATATTCACCCCATTTTCTGCTCGGATAATCGCCCCAACTTCTGCGGCTCTAGCTGCATAATTACGATTTTCTAATAATTCATCCAACTGCTTAGCAACTCGTTCTGCTGCGTATTGTGTGCGAGAAACCGTTCGCGAAGTGCCCAAGCGTTCAACTCTAGCTGCATTATCGGGTTGATCAACGCTGTAAGGGGTCACCAGTGTTGGACGACCGGCTCGTAATGCCTGGGCCGTTGTGCCAATGCCCCCCTGATGAACGATCGCACAAGCCCGCGGAAAGATCTGAGAATATGGTGCATGGTTCACCGCAATCATGCTGTTTGGCAGATTGGCTGGCGGTGCATTCTTGCCGATCAACAACACAGCACGGCGATTTAGACGTCTGACCGCTTCAATGCTTTCCTCATAGAATTGCCCTGGAGCTACGACTGCGGCTGACCCTAATGTGAATACGATTGGGGGCTCACCTGCGTTCAGAAATTGCTCCAGCTCGGGAGAAAGTTGTGCACCGCCCTCGCTGCCGTCATAAAAAGTAAATCCTGTAATTACTGTATTAGCAGGCCAATCCGGCTGAGGCCTAGCAAAAACTGAGGAGAACATCGCGAGGACCAAATCAGGAGAATATTTATCATCAATCAACGGATTGCCCTTCAGGGGTGACAATCCCAGCTCCTGTCGTAATTGATGAACGGGGCTAGCCCAAGATTTTGTTAAAGTTTTGCCAAGTTGCCGAATCCCTCGCTGCGTTATGGAATTCAAGCCCGGTAGTTGAAAAATGGTGGGTAGTCCAGGTGTAATTGATGGATCGGTGGCGGAAAGAAATCCCAATGGGGACAGCATCGCTAGCACCCAGGGAATTCCTAGTTTTTCTGCGGCTAATCGGGCTGCCAGGACGCCTTCACCATTGATGATGAGATCAGTATTTTGGGCAGCGTTCATCAAATCCGTGTAGGTTTCACGTAAACTTGCACAAACCCAATTCCTAATCACATACTCTGTACCCGTCTTCAGATCCATCATCCGCGCCATCTCTTGAGGATCGTTGAGTGCGGTATTGTCAGGGCGAATTGGATGAAACTCGAATTCTAGAGCTTCGATTTTGTCATGATATTCCCGATGAGTGGCAAACACCACATCGTGGCCTCGACGACGCAACTCAAACGCGATCGCAATTTTGGGGTGCAAATCCCCAAAAGATCCAATAGTGGTTAAGACAATTCGGCTCACTCCTTTGCCTCTCGACTAGCGACACTGCGTAGATATGGTGAGTCGATACTAATTGGGTAGTCATTAAAAGGTAAGGATATTGTTAGTGTCACGATTTATTCGCTACCCCCCCCAGAAGGCTCAAATTTGAACGACAGCGTGAGGTTTTCAGTAATCGAGAATCAGGGTGGCGAAAACTTGAGGACACTAACGGATATCTGGAATCCGTTGGATGCGATTGCTCGCTTCAAATTGGTAATTGTCATCACGTAGCCGTCTGTTCAATCTCTCATGTCTTCTCCATGACTGACTTGTCCCACGTGCGACTCTCAGCAGGTGGTCAAAAACGGCAAGATTCACAATAGGCAACAAAATCAAAAATGCCAAGACTGTGGTCGTCAATTTGTGCGCGAACCGCAAAACAAAATCATCAGCGCTGCGTCTCAGCGCTTAATCGATCAGCGGCTGCTAGGGCGGCCGCCGCTGGCGGGCATTGCGTGAGTGACTGAGGTTTCAAAACCCTGGCTACAGCAGTACGTCAATCGGAAATATGCTCAGGTAGAGCGGCAGACTGCGGCTTTTTAATCACGAGAGAGTCACCAGCTGTGCTCTCATTGCCAGTAGTCATCCCTATTCTCAGCCTCGAAAAGCATTACAGGCATAATGATGGTGCTGTTGTGAGGGCAATAATTTTTCTTTAACGGGGTTCAACGCGATCGCCTGCCTCTACCGATTCGGGATAAGCAATCACCTGGTCGCCCTGACTCAGACCCGTTTCTACCGCAGCGGCGAACGTGTTTTTGAGACCCAGGGTAACGGCGGTTTGCTGGGCCCGATTGTCCGCTACGGTAAAGACACAGGTACCCGCATCACAGGGGAAGAGGGCACTCACGGGAACGCTAAGTATTTCTGTGGCCTCATCAATAACAATGTGGGTATCGATCCGGTAACC
>JBCDHF010000438.1:0-3950 GCA_038750375.1 Cyanobacteria bacterium P01_H01_bin.15 | reverse complement strand
CGCGGAACAGTAGTCTAAGACCTTGGTTGTAAAACTTGTACGCATCATAGTTTCTAATTTGGGATCGAAACTCATGACCGAAAGGCATGCGTCCGCTTGCCTCAACTTAGCCTTCAATTGTTCAAACGGTAAAAAGCCTTGATACAGGCCCGAGACTTTTGCTTGCTCGACCTCTTCTTCCGACCAATCGGGGGTTGCTCCGAATATGGTCAATTCCCATTCATCTGAATCCTTAAGTTCCTCGGCGAGTGCTCTTAACATCCTGCCGTAGGAACCAAAAGCAGTACCCGTATAGATTAATTGCTTTTTCGGAAGTTTGCCGTGCGATTTATACGCTTCGACCTCGAAAGCGGTTGGAGAATCACTCGATTTTCTCGCGCCAATAGGGTAAAGCACGTGACTATTTGAATGGACACCAAGAAATTTTCTCATCCCTTCACTTGTGCAAAATACCAAATCTGCTGAACGGTGCATCCTTCTGAATCTCCGCTCAAAAAGGGGAACTAAAACCGAGTATGGCCTTTCCTGAGGATAGTAGAACTGTCCGCGTGGCCACCAGTCTTGAAAGTTTACCAGCAATGGTAAGTCTAAGATTATTGAAAGCTTTCTAGCAGACTCACTCAATGTGAGGTCTGCTACCGTTAAGATTGCATCCGGTTGAAATTCTTTTGCCAGCGAGAGAAGATCCTTATTCAGACAACTAGAACTAAGAATCATCTCGACATTTTGAACTAGTCGCCATAAGCGGGTTCGTCCAAGTCTTGCCAGCCATGCGGGCCGCTCTATTTTCAGATGCGGTATGTCGTCCTGTATCCCACCGTTAGTGGCAATAAAGACCTCAAAGTCATCATGCTCTACAAGATGGCGTCGCATGGCAAGGGTAGCGCCGCTCGTTTTGTTAGGAGCTGTCCATGCTACATAGAGAAGTCGTTTTTTTGATCTTGTTCTGTTCGGCAATTGAATTTAAGAATTTCAGAGAAAGGAGCTATGTACTTTGGGCTAAAAAAGGTAGCTCGCCTCGAAGAGAATAGTCTATTTACTTTAAAGCAGGGAAGATTATAACTCATGGCCCAAACTACATCGAGCGACTTAAGCGATGTTGCTAAGAGTAAGAATGTCTATTTAGGTGATCGTGGACTCGAAGTTCAGAAAAAGATATCTCCAATCCATCCGTTTGAATTTAACATATTCGAATATCTCGGCTCGCACTTTTTGTCGAGCTTCATCAGAATATTTCGCCTAAGTAGCTTACTACTTAGGCGACCAATCATTGGATTTATGGCCACCCCGGTCTGCGAATGCTATACACTGCTGTGGAGCTGTGCACAGCTTATCTATGCCTTCAACAAGTTGTCTAATCGTTCGGCGAGATAGAATTCAGTGAGCAAGATCAATAACGAAGCATGGTTGGGAATATTCGTCCGTGACAAATGGGCGAAAGTGGGCTCCTATAATTGTCCCTCTCGGGTACTAGTTTCTCAGCCATAGTCACTAGGCAACGAGCGCCACGATGCGTAGATCTCGAATTACAGAATGCCAGCTTTTGAAGGTAGTGGAGAGATTAGGTGGTAGTAGGTATGTGCCTGAGATCTTGAGCCATTAAGGTATCTGAGATGCGACTGATCGCTATTGGAAGTGAAAGCACCGCGGGATGGGAGTCTCGAATATCCGATGCTTTAAAGAGATAGTGAAGCAGTACGTGCTGCTTAAACGCATGTTCGCGGACCTTAGTTTCAGGCATGAGGCCCTGAAAGATTTCGGCGATATAAAACGGTAGTGTAAATATTCTTGTGCACTTTTTTGTCGGGGGCTCCTCAGTTTGTCGCTAAGCTACCGAGTAATTGGCCTCCTGATCCATCTCATTGAGTAAATTCATGTTCATGTACTTGCGGGTTCCCCAGGTGGTGCTTGAGACATGCCGTAATCTGGCTGCCACCAACATCAAGGCGGAGTTACCGTCTGGGAAGGCCCCCACAACCTTGGTACGACGCCTGGCTTCCTTCAGAAGCCGCTCCATTGGATTGTTCGTCTTGATCTTCAGCCAGTGCTGCGGTGGGTAAGCGTAATAGGCTAGGGTCTCATGAATAGATTTTTCCACCAGTTCCGCCGCCGCTCTGAGCTTCATGGCCTGCAGCTTCTTGATCACATCTTTGGATTTACCCTCGGCCGCCTCCCGGTTCTCCTGGGCGTGGATTGCCTTGAGCATGGCGGCTACTTCACGCATTTTCCCGCGGGGCACGTGAGAGAAGACATTGCGGTAAAAATGCACCGCACAACGTTGCCAGTCAGCTTCCGGAAACACCTCCGCAGACGCCTCGGCCAGCCCTAGACAGGCGTCAGATATGATCAACCGGACGCCACTAAGACCGCGCTTCTTCAGCTCCTTGAGAAACCCTAGCCAACCGGCCTTATCTTCCTTGTGGCCTTCTGATACGCCCAGAATCCGCCTGTAACCGTCGCTATCGACCCCAATAGCGGCCAGGACAGAGACATTCTTGATCTCACCGCCCCAGCTACGTTTGAGGACAATGCCATCCAGGTAAACATAGGCAAAGCTGCCCTCGATCTTCTGGCTAAGCCAGCGGTCAATATGCTTGTAGACCTTCTTGTTCAGATTGGACACCGTACCGGAGGACACCCGAGTGCCCCACAGGGCCTCAGTAATATCCTCAACGCGACGAACTGAAACGCCTGCCAGGTACATCTGGACAATGGCCTCTTCTATCGAGATATCCCGACGTCGGTAGCGTTCAATAATGGCTGTCTCGAAGGTTTGTTTGCGCAGCCTGGGCATCTTGACCTCAACCTCTCCGGCCTTGGTATGCAGAGTGCGCTTGTAGCTGCCGGCGCGCGTATCGACTCTATCAGGCGAGTGCTCATAGCGCTGGGCGTTGCACATCTCATCGGCCTCGGCATCCAGCATGGCATTCAGGGTTTCCTCAACGGTGCCCCTGACCATCTCATCCAGGTGGCCGCGGATCTCGCTCTCGTCGATGCGAATGACTTTGCTCAATGGCTTTGTGCTATCGTTCATTTGGGTGGTCCTCTTTGGTTTGCAACATTGGTTTGGCGATTAATGTTTTAACAAACCGGGGCCACCCCCTTCAAAAAAATGTGCGCAAGATAATTTACGTTATCGGCTGGTTACAGAACCCAAAATATTTGAAGCATTTCCCAACCAAGTATTCCACGTTGAAATAACCCAAAGTCGGCTGTATCGAATAGCGATCATTTAGTCTCCTCAAGGTTGCGTGTTCTCATTATATGCGCGTGAAATGCCTTCTCGAGATTAGGAACAATCGCTTCAGGTGATAGGCGATTTGATTGGATCTCAGCGGCTCTTTCCATTTTTGCTATGGTAAGTTCGTCCATCTCAGCCATTGTGAACAGCGCGTCTGTGAGCTCTAGAGCGTCGTTGGGCTTGACTAATATTCCTGCAGGCGGGTCTGCCAAGTGGTCTTCGAAACAGGAACCAGTGGTGGCGACTACCCGTTTTTTGAAATAAAGCGATTCTATTAGCGCATTGGGCAGATTATCGGCAAGGGATGGGATAGCGACAAATTCCGAGTCTTTGATAATTGGCAGCAACCGATCATGTGGAAGTGCATCTATGCACAATACACGATCTAAGTAATCTTGCAGAATAGTTTTGACATGATGGAGCATAGAACGCCCATCCGGTGCTTCGGAGTTTTGGCCAATCGCGACAAAATGCCAGTCTGGGCGTGTTTTTAGGAACTCTCGCATTGCCCTCGCTAAGACAAGAATCCCTTTTTTAACCGTCATTTTTCCAAAGAAAAGTACATACGGCTTAGGAATGTGGTCAGGTTGTTCGAATGTGTCTATATCAGTCGGGAAAAAAATAGGGGTGTGCAGCACATCAACACTTCGGCCAAAGCGCTCTGACGTGAATTCTGCAAGAAACCTGCTAGGAGCATAGAGGCTTTTTT
>JBCDHF010000437.1:0-3951 GCA_038750375.1 Cyanobacteria bacterium P01_H01_bin.15 | reverse complement strand
GTTAAGATTCCCAAATCTCGTACTATCGGAATTTTGAGCAATCAGGATTAATGAGCACAACTCAGAGGCTGTTTGAAAAATATTAAGGCAAAGAGGGGTTTTTGCTGTGCTTCATTCCAATAGCGCTCGCCGCAATTCTCTGGGCAGCCGTCCAGCTCCCAGAGCTTATACGCCAACTCCTTTGTTGCCGCTTCTTTTCGACGAGCGATTTCTTTTTGCTGCCCAATCGTGAAGCTGCCTATTTGTCTTCTAATGGCCGCTGCCTTATCGTTTTCTCGACGCTCCTGCGAGCGTTGCAACCAACCCCCAAAAATGCCGTTCCCACTCATCAATCCAAAAACTCCAGGTCGCGATCGAAGAACACGTTAAATAAACGATAGCCTTGGTAGCCCTGCCTCTTTAGAGCAGGGTGGAAAAGGCAACGAGCGGCTTGAGCCGCTTAATGTCTATCATGATGTGGATCGTTGATATAATCCATTATCTTTTCAGTGCTGACCTTTCCAGACGTGTCGTAAAAATAACTTTTTGTCCAAAGGCTAGGAAGCTTGAGCAGGTGTGGGAACTCCTGCCTTAGAACTCTGGAGCTTCTACCCTTAAACGCTCGCACTACCTTGCATATTGGAGTCTCTGCATCGTACTCAACCATCAGATGGACATGGTCTGAAGCTATTTCTTTGGCCTTGATAATCCAGTCGTTGTCAGTAGCTACTACCTCCAATACCTGAGACAACCTCAGCCGAACATCCCCAACCAATACCGGACGCCTTCTCTTTGGTATCCAGATCAAGTGGACATTCGCCAGGCCGACTGAATGATTGCTATGTCGATATCCAAAAGAATCTTTTCTCAATTTTTTGGTTGATATTATTGTGTTTATCAACCAAATTTTACTATAATCAACCCATGGCTAAAACATTTGCAGCTCAAATTAATCGGCTACCTGATGATGCTGAACTCAGCGCAGCATTAGAGTACTTGTGTAGAGAGTCTAACAAGCTCTGTAACTGTACGCTCTATCTGGCTCGTCAGATTTATTTCAAAGCTGGTAGGTTCCCTGATGGTCGGTGGTTATCTACTCAGATGAAGCGCAATCCTCATATGAAGGCGCTATATAGAAGCGCTGCACAACAAACTTGTATTAGTGTTGGGGAAGCGTTTAAGGGGTTTAAGGAGCTTCTAAAGCTGTGGTACCAAGGGGAACTAGAGGAAAAACCGAAAGCCCCTAATTATCGCAAGTCAAACGGGTTGTTTCAGCTTTCTTACCCTAAGCGCTGGCTAAAGCTAACTGACAAAGGGATTAGGGTTCCTATGGGCACCGCCTGCAAGGTGTGGTTTCAGCTACCTGAAATCTTCATCCCGTTTCCGTCAAATCTTAATTGGTCCGATGTCAAAGAGCTTCAGATAGTCCCCCGTGCGGGCTATTTCGATGCGGTATGGGTCTGCCAGGGACAACTAGCACCGACCTATGCGCTAAACCCTAGCCGGGCGCTATCAATCGATCCGGGGCTGGATAATTGGCTTACCTGTGTTGATAGTCAGGCTGGCAGTTTTATCGTTGACGGCAAGCATTTGAAAGCCTTGAATCAATGGTACAACAAGCGTTTATCGACTATTAAAAATAGCAAGGATAGAGATTTCTGGTGCGCTCTGCTTGACCGCATCACAGGCAAGCGTAACCGCCAGATGAGAGATGCTGTAAACAAAGCGGCTCGGACCGTTACAAATTATTGTCTTGAAAATGGTGTTGGTACTCTGGTTTTTGGCTGGAATAAAGGTCAAAAGAACGGATTAAATATGGGACGAAAGAACAATCAAAAGTTTGTTCAAGTACCAACCGCTCGATTAAAGAAACGTATCGAGCAAATGTGTGAACTCTATGGAATCAAGTTTATAGAACAGGAAGAAAGCTATACCTCAAAAGCCAGTGCGTTAGATCTCGATGAAATCCCCGTTTACGGTGAAAAACCCGAAGGTTGGGAGCCATCAGGAAAGCGCACGAAGCGCGGTCTGTATCGATCTGCTGACGGCACCGTGGTAAATGCTGATTGCAATGGAGCTTACAATATTGGCCGCAAAGCGCAAGTAACCGGAATGCAGTGCAAACCGGATAGAGGGCAATTGACTAGCCCTAAGCGTCTGTTTATCTGGAATCGCAGTAATTCTAGGGTAATAGAAGTGCTGAAACCTTCGCCGTTTGCCGGGGAATCCCCCGTCATTCATGCGGGGGAGTAGTCAAGAATGTATTGACGGAGGGGAATTATGCGGGTTGCGACTATTTAGGTTCTCGCTACTAAGCTCTGGAAAATACGGCACTCTTAAGCCATCTCAGGTTTAGCGGCCTTGTGATTGTAATCGGCTGTCTATTGGAGATTAGTCTCGATCTAATATTCTGACGTATCGGATTAAAGCTCATATAACGGCACCTCGACATTGACGACCGAAATACAAAATAGAAATATCTTCAATGAAGCCTTAACAACATCAATCACAGTCCGACTGAATTCTGAATAAATTTAACCGCCCAGAGACCGACCGATAGCGAGTGTCGGGTGGGCGGCATCAAGAGTCCAAACACAAGAGCAGCTAGCGTTCTCCAAAAGCCTCGTAAAACCCAGCGATCGCGGAAGCGCAGCCGATCATAATGATTCCATCGCGGATATCAGCGCCCGAGCCCACCGTCACCATGAGAAGTCCGCCGACGACGAACACGATTGAGGTTAAAACCCAGAACCGAATGTAACCCTTCGATAACTCTTTTTTCTTGATTTGTGCTGCCCGTCTGTTCGTTGCGTACTGATGCCCCAGTCGATATCCGAGGATGGCGATAATGAGCCCCAGCAGCGGATATGGCGGTTGCGATGTCCAAATTCCTTGCAAGGAGATGCCGGGCACGAGCAGGGGCAAAGTCATGGGTTTCAGTGGCGAACTGCCTCAAACTTAACACCGCTAACTCGATTCTCCGCAAATATTATTGAAGCATAATCCCGAGTCTATCTACCTCGCTTCCATCATTGATTGTGGAAGTCGAACTTGTAACGAACCGCCCCAGTTTTCGGGTCGTTGCCCACTTCCGCGTATCCATGCTTCATCGCTACTTGCAGCAGCTTATCGACTGCTTCTGGTGACAGTTCCGTGTATAGAGCCGCTTCCGCCGCCGACAGGGTGCCTCCATTCTTACGGGCCGCTTTGAGCAGGGTAATCATCGGCTTTTCCTTGGGCGGTTCCAGGGATTTTATCAATTCCGCCACTGACGCTTTCGACGCGAGCCTCTTTCCCGGACGATAGCACCGACGACAGAATAAATTTGGGAAAATTTGGGAGCAGACCAAAGTGACCGCGAGGTTGATGGTGAGCTATTTCAACTGGGTATGGGTTCATAGCCGGTAGGGGACGACGGCAGGGCAAAGGGCTGGATTGAACGAGGAGCGGTGGACCTGGGATATTTTAGCCACTTACCCCACACTTATTTGATGCATTACCGACAAATAAAGTCATTTGAAGGACGAGGAATTAATGTAGACCATATAGTTGATGTGGTTTTTCAGACCTCGCTTAAAGATAAGCGGGTGGGTCCACAAAGAAGAAGTCGTGGTATTTATGAGCTCCAAGTTGATGGGAAAAAAGAGTACATTTCTATAACAGTCGGTAGCAATGGATTTATTGTAGGTGCCAGCCCAAGTAAATCTTCCAAAATCAAGCAATTAAAAGAAAGAGGAGTAATAGATTGATGACTAAACACATTCGGTTGGTAATTGACTATGACGCTTATCCTATATGGGATGATGATGAAGGAGGAGGAGACATCGATCCCAAATTACTACCAATTAGTGAAAAATTAGCACAAGATTTATACGCATGGGTGGATTTGTACATGGGGGAGAGAGATCCTTATGATGTAGCCTATGGAACTGTTCCATCAGAAGATGAAAAAAAGGCATTTGAAAAAGAGGG
>JBCDHF010000436.1:0-3954 GCA_038750375.1 Cyanobacteria bacterium P01_H01_bin.15 | reverse complement strand
GAAAAATTTGCCAGTCGCTATAAAAGTGAATTCCCAGAAAAGCTCATAGGATTTATTATGCCGGAGATATTTATTAATATTTATTTGAGTTGGAAATTAAACATGATGGTGTCGGACAAACTTCGGCACCTTACAGATAAGACAGTTGTCCGTTGATATTTTATCAACGGATTCTTCACCGCTTGACGCAACCCGAAGCAGAGTAATTCTTTTGTAAGTCGAGTCTGGTCAATCGCCGTTATCTTATGAACATACAAATGAATTCAAAGATATTTTCTGATTCCCTGGGGGGGTCAGGTCAGTGTCTCCATCTTCTGTTTATATTGTTTCATCTCAGTAGCCATTGCGGCTTTTATTAAGCGGGGATTCTGGTTGCCGCGATTCGTGCGTAAGATGATGAACTATTTCAGTATTGGGTGATCGCGTTAGCACTCGTCCTTTAGATTGTCTCAGTTTGTAAGTCCGAATTGATTTTCAAGCCCTCGTTTTTTGTTCAGTCGAGCACCGCTGTATAGCAGCCGACACCTTCGTAAAGGGGCAGTTGCATGCCAGAACGCTTTAGAATAAGGCGACTCAAAATCAGAAGTGTCCTAAGCGATTTGGCGAAAGCTATATATAATGGTTCACTTGTTGGGATAAGTTATCTCCATCAATAAATGTAACTGTTACATGTAGCCGATCTATGCAAAGGAAAACTATTCTATTTTTTACGACTCGTTTGGGGGGCGGCGGTGCAGAAATGCATCTATTGCGGTTGCTGAACACTATAGATCGGGAACGATTTGAGCCCCATGTAGCAGTTGTTAGAGGTCAAGGAAGCTACGAAAATGAGCTCAGAACCGATGTTCCTGTGCATGTTTTGACTAGAGGGATTTCTTCCAGCAGTCTAGGCCAGGTATTTTCAATATGGCCCCTTCGTCGACTCATCCTTAAGCTTCGCCCTGAGCTGGTTTGTTCTGTCATGACCAAAGCCAATATGGTTATGATGCTTGCAAATCTGGGCTTAAATCCGCGCCCGATAGTTGTGGGTTGTGTTCAAAATAATATTGAAGTTCAGTTTAAGCAATCTAGAAATCCTGCGGACTGGTGGGTTCTTCCGGCTGTCCGCCATTTGTATCCTCGTTTCGACCACATCATTATCACCGCGACCGGATTAATTTCAAGTCTCGGGCGAATTGTCCAGAATGAGTCTTTGCCTATCAGTGCCATCCCCAATGCTTGTCTAGAGATAGCTGCTGTTGAGCAAGCGAGTCAGACCCCGCTCCCGGCAGCATTAAGCATCCAACGTCCTCTAATCGTTGCTTGTGGCAGACTGACAGAACAGAAAGGATTTGCTTATCTTTTGAATGCGATCGCTAGGGTTAAAAGCTCGATTTCAGAGATCCAGCTTTGGCTTCTGGGAGAGGGTAAGCTACAAGCTGAGTTAGAGTCTCAAGTGAAAAGTTTAAACCTCCAAGACAATGTCTCCTTTTTAGGATTTCAACCCAATGTTTTTCGCTTTATGGCAGCTGCCGATATATTTGTTTTGTCTTCTCTATTTGAAGGTTTTGGGAATGTGGTGGTAGAAGCAATGGCGGCTGGAGCACCGGTCATTTCCACTGATTGTCCATTTGGACCAGGAGAAATCATTACCTCTGGGGTGAACGGTTTACTCGTCCCAACCAAGGATGAGCAGGCGCTGGCAACCGCAATATTAGAGCTATTAAACGCGCCAGCACAGCGACAAAAACTTAGCGACGCGGGCAGACATCGCGCACTGGATTTTGGTGTCGCAACCATTACCGCTCGGTACCAAGCTTTATTTGAGCAATTGCTGGTAGCCCGCAACGAATGACAACCCAGCGGACATTGAAATCTGGCGGTTGATCCTTCCTTGCATACTTTGGCTTAGTTGTTGCAAGAAATCGGAATCTTGTCGATTCTTACACTGTTGCTGTTACCTAAGCTTCAATGACTACTCGATTTGTGGGATAGGCGATACAGGTCAAAATGTACCCATCTGCTTGCCCTTGTCCATCGAGCGCGTCGGGTTCGCCGTCATAAGCCACGGTCCCTTCGACAATTTTGAGCTTACAGGCTCCGCAAGATCCAGCGCGACAACCGCTAGGCAAGTCGATGCCATTCTCTTCTGCCAAATCCACAATTGGTATTTCATTCTTCCCTGGAATTTCTTTCCCGGATGTAGAGAAGAAACTTGCAGGCTTGGAATTCGCTGAAGCTGGTGTTGCAGCAGGAGGTGGTGACGGGGTAGGGCTGGCTGGCGGGTATCGCCACTTCAGTCACCATCGCGGGGCATGGGGTCACCGCTGTTTTCTTTTTTGCTCCGCCAAAACTTTCTTCGTAGTAGTTCTGCATCGGAAAGTCCATGGCGGCTAGCAAACTCTTGGTTGCTGCAATAATTAGGTTGGGACCACAGACATACACCTCCCTTTCCAGATAGTCGGGGGGGGATATTGTGCGCATCATATCTGCCCCAAAGGGTTGACCCAGATTAGTGCGGGTAATCTCACGACCAGCTTGAAGTGGGTCTAAACGGGCGGCCATCTGCTCTAACTCAGTTCGCAAGATGATATCGGCGGGTGTTCGGGCGCTGTGAAAAAAAGCACATCGCGATCGCTGGCAGCCGTATCCTGAATCCAGCGGCTCATCGAGACTATCGGCGTAATACCACATCCAGCTGAAATAAATAGTAATTTTGGTGCTGAGCGCTCCGCACAAGTGAATTTGCCGAGCGGGCCACTGGTTAATTCAATTTCGTGGCCCACGTCGAGATGATCGTGCAACCAATTTGACACCAATCCCGGAGGGGCAAGGGGTACATCGCTCGGCGCGGGAACCCGTTTAACCGTTATCTCTAACAACCTGAGTTCGGGTTAAGCGATCATAGGGAATACCTTGCCAGCAAATGATTTCGACTTTTTTCGATTATCAAAACCGACAGTTGAAGTGAATTTTTGGCTTCTCCTGCCATTCGTTGGGCTTTGGTCACTGACATGGTCGACCTGCGACACCCTGTACTTGAGTCTCGCTATAGCAGCTAATGCTTGCTCTACTTGGACTTTGACGTATTTATCTGAGATAAAATCCTTGATGACTGAAGTTCTGCCTAATCATCGACCCTTTTCTTATCCCGAACTCAGGTTCTAACAAATGAGGCCGGGTGGGACTGGAGGAAATATAGTAAGAACGCTTGACCGGTTTGTCCTCAATCATCAAGTTGAGCGTGACAAATTGACCCGGCAAATACTCGTCAAACATTAGATTGTCGGGACCGGCAAAGGAGAAAGTCCGAGCATCTGCGGTCTCTTCCACAATCCGGACACATTTTACGGTGAGGGGGTCCTTGCCCCAGCTCGGATCGCGACTAGCCTCGATCCCTTCACTCACGGGTGCGGCAATTTGACTGACGAAGGCGAGATCTATCTCTGAAACGCTCAATTAGCGGCTCTAAAATACCGCTTTCATATCAGACCCTCTATCTCTAACTGCTCAATAGTTTGCAGTCCTCTTGAGTCGCCGAGTCTCAGTAAAGCCTGTTTGGCATCTTCTTTAACGCCCAAATCGGTATCTTCTACCAATGATTCCAGCAGTGCGTCAATGGCATTGCTATAGACCACATTGAGGGGTAGCTCTCGACAAAGTTGACCAATGGCCCAAGCACAGTTGCTACGAACGGTAGGAACTGGATCTTGAAGGAGAGTGACAATCAGTGGCGGAATAGCTGCAATCACATCTTGGTAGTCCAATACCGCCAATTGAGCGAGGCTACTTGCGGACCAGAGTCGAACGGACGGAATATCGGTGCGCAATGCTTGGATGAGAGGCGAAACCGCTCTGCGATCACGGGAGTTACCTAGGGCCCACACAACCCCTTTACGAACGTAGCCGTTGAAATCGTTGAGCAGTAAATGAATCAGAGGCTCTACCGCGTCAGAGTGAGGGTTTCGACCTAGG
>JBCDHF010000435.1:0-3954 GCA_038750375.1 Cyanobacteria bacterium P01_H01_bin.15 | reverse complement strand
GCTGCCGCCAGGCGTGCTAACCACCGACCTAAAAGCCATCACCACAGACCCAGATATCGACATTGTGGTCGAGCTGCTGGGTGGATTGGAGCCTTCGCGATCACTCATTTTAGAGGCAATCAAAAACGGGAAACATATTGTGACCGCAAATAAGGCGGTGATTGCCCGGCATGGGGATGAAATTTTTATGGCGGCTGACGAAGCCGGCGTCTATGTGATGATCGAAGGGGCCGTCGGCGGCGGCATTCCCGTGATTTCCCCTTTACAGCAATCTCTAGGTGCCAATCGGATTGAACGGATCATTGGCATTGTGAACGGCACCACTAACTATATCCTCACCGAGATGACTCAGAAGGGGGCTGATTTTGCTGATGTGCTAGCGAACGCCCAGGAATTGGGTTACGCCGAGGCGGACCCGACCGCAGACGTTGATGGTTGGGATGCCGCCGATAAGATTGCCATTTTGGCTTCACTCGGATTTGGTGGGCGCATTGAACGGGAGAGAATTCCCTGCGAAGGCATTCGCAAAATAAGTGCGGTAGATATTGACTACGCCAAACGACTCAACTTCATTATTAAATTGCTTGCGATCGCAGAACGCAAACCAGAGGGAGGTCTATTGGTGCGGGTCCACCCGACCTTGGTTCCCAACGATCATCCCTTAGGCGGTATTAATGGGGTTTTCAATGCGATTTTGGTGGAAGGAGAGCCTTTAGGACAGGTGATGTTCTTTGGCCCCGGTGCAGGCGCAGGACCCACTGCTAGTGCAGTCGTTGCTGATCTCTTAAATATCGTGGCGCTGATCAAACAAGGTAAAACCTCGTCCCTCCATTCTCTGCTCAACTCCTCCCATCAGAACTATTGTGTGTTGGAGCCGGAGGGAGAACTGGAAACTCGCTTTTATGCTCGCTTCCTCACCAAAGATTTGGCTGGCGTGATCGGCACCCTCGGGACGAGCTTTGGCGAACATGGGGTGAGCTTGGAATCAGTTGTGCAAACTGGTTTCCAAGGCAATCTTGCCGAAATTATTGTGGTCACCCATGATGTTAAAGCGGGTGACTTTGCCACGGCATTAGAAGGAATTGCTCAGTTTGATGCAGTCGAAGAAATTGCCAGTGTGATAAAAGTGCTCTAGCGGTGATCTCGCTAGACCTAGGTTCGGCTTGCCAGCCTTCTCAAACCCCCGGAGCCCAGTAAGATTGATTCACGGTATAAGGCATTCTCCCCCCCCCCATGGACACTTCTGAGCTGCCAGTATTGAGTAGTCTTTTTCGGCATCACACGACCCCCAAACGAGTGGGGCTGTCGCCAGTGAGCCGTTTTCAGGCAGCGCAAGTTCAAGCCAAGGAACAATGGGAAGCCGGCATTGCCGCCCTTGAGATTTTATTGGTACAACAAGTTGAGACGCTGCACGCGGCTGAAAAAGGTGGTCTTGTGTTAGCCGGACCGGCCCCGGTGTTTGCCCATCCCCATGTTTGTGAGCGCTTTCAATCAACTGTTTTCCGACCCCAAGCCCGTTCTCTTTATCATCGACAGTTACCCACCCGCACCACTCCGCCCCCTTACTTGGCTTCCCAGTGGCACGAATTTACCCTGCTCAATCAAGATCCGCTAATCCAAGAGCAGTTCTGCTTGGTGTTAACCCCTGAATTTGGGGTGTTACTTGTGCTCGGCCAAGGGGCTGATGGGTTGCCTCGCTTCGAATTTTCCTTTGAGCCTGAAATTATCCTGCGCGGCTGGTTCGTTTTGCGATCGCGTTTGCAACATCAGAGCTATCCTGTGCTGGCTTGTCTGAGCGAATTGATTAAAGCTTTAGCGCCGAGTGCGCCCGATTATCGCGTGGTCAGTGAGTATTTGCGACACATGTCGGATCATCTGGCTCTACCCAATGTTTCGGTGGCGAGACCCCTCAGTGTTAGCGCCGAAACCGCACCGCCGGTATCTTTGTCTGCTGCTGACAATGAGCCGCTGATGTTACCCCGTCGAGCCGAAGAAGTCGAATTTTTGCAGGCGCTTACCCATGAAGTTCGGACGCCGTTAACGACAATTCGGACCCTTGTGCGCTCGCTTCTCAAACGCCATCACCTCAGCGATAAAGTGGCGCAGCGGTTGCAGGCGATTGATCAAGAATGTACGCAGCAGATTGAACGGATGGAGTTGATCTTCCGCGCGGCTGAACTTCACCAAAAAGATCCGGATGCGTCGCCGCTACAAGGATTAAGCTCGGTGCCCTTAGCGCAACTGTTTGCACAGAGTATACCCAAGTGGCAAAGGCAGGCTGCGCGACGACAGGTTCAGCTCGATCTAAATTTACCTGAGACGCTCCCGACCGTGTTGAGTGATGCCCGGTTACTCAATCCGGTGTTGACAGGACTCATTGAAAAAACGATTCTTTCGCTACCGGTCAACGGCAACATTCAAATTCACGTTACCATTTCAGGCAGTCAGTTAAAAGTCGAATTTGTCCCCAACTGTTGGTACGAGGCAGATCCGTTTCAGGCTTTGGGCAACTTTTTGACTGTGCAGCCTCAAACGGGCGGAGTTGCTCTAAATATTGACGTGACCAAAGACTTGTTTCAGTCTGTTGGCGGAAAGTTAACCGTACGCAAGCGCCACGATTTGGGCGACATTTTTACACTATTTCTACCGTTGGAAACCTCGTCCCTGTTTCCAGCTAAGGCGGCTATTCAGGCTTAGTCAGGGTTTGACGGCAAACACTGTCTACAAAGCTTTCGAACACTTTTCCCTCGTAGGGACTTCGTTGGCCGACAAAAACTAGTGGACAATCTTGCTAATTTTGACAGTTTGATTTTTCGGCTAATTTCTCCGGAGAATAGTCTTAGAGGAATCTGTCTGCCTATCAAATTCATCGTGGTTGAGCACTAGGTCAAGCGCGGAAGTTTAGAAAGCTCTGCGATTGCGCCGAGAACGATTCGGCCCGGTTCAACGGTTAATTCTGTCAGTTTGAAGTGCAGTCCATCTTTTTCGAAGTGGCGTAAATCAAGCATCTGTCTAGCTTTATCCAGAAATGCATCTGTCAGCTCCGGTTCAACTTCTTTACCCGGAGTGTATTGGATCGCGCCCAGTTCAACGCCGCGACCCTCGTTCGTGATCGCAGGTTGGGTTGTAAATTCAACTTGCTTTTTATGATTGCCGGGTTCGAGGTTCAGATGAGCATCGATGCCGACTTTACCGCCAGCATGAAAATGACAGTATTTTTCGGGGACGGTGAGGCGAGTTGCTCCGTTATCGAGATAGGTATCGAGAACCGACAGTTGAGCGCGTAAAGCGGGGGAGTTGACTGCGCAGTTGAGGTCTTTTTCGGTCAGTACAATGCGGGCTTGGCCAAAGGCAGTTTCTGTGAGGACAAGGTTGCCGCGTAGGGCTTTGAGAGGGCTAACTGCAACGTTTTGTAGCGCAATTTGCAGTTGTTGGACTCGTAGATCCGTCTCTAATAGCAGACCTTCGCCATCGATAAAAAGCCCGGAGAGTTTGCCGATCGTAATTTCTTCCGGGGAGGTTTTGACCTGAACATCGAGATGCTCATGACCTTTGAGCAAGGAACTTAAGGCAACGGTGGCTATTTTGTTTAAGGTCTGCTCGCCAATAGCTGCAAAATTATCGCCACTCAGTAAGGTATTGAAAAACACGAAGTCTGATCCTTGCTTCAAAAACGCTCTTTATATTCTATTAAGAAAGGTGATTTCCTGCGCTAGTGCCTCAAGTTAAGACTACGAAAGAATACCGCTGGTTACAGTTAATTCTGAAGCGCCATGCATTAGAGTTGAAGCGAATCAACTGTCCAATCAAAAAAGGCTCAATCGAAGTTTCTGGGAGCTAGACAAGCAAAGTGCGCAATAAGCCGTCCAGCAAAGCTTTGCCTCTGATTCTGACGTTATGCACAAATTCAAAAAAACCTAAGTAGATTGGCAATTTCTCTTGTGAGATTCCACG
>JBCDHF010000434.1:0-3958 GCA_038750375.1 Cyanobacteria bacterium P01_H01_bin.15 | reverse complement strand
CCGATATTTGCCTTTGCGTCTCTCGTCACGCCAGGCATGTACGGCAACAGTTACAACAGGGAACTCGAGCTAATTGAACGCATTGGCTTTGTGGCCCAATATACTTTCGATGCTGGAGCGTTTGGGGAGCACACACTTAGCGCTAGTACCTTCTTCGACGACACCAGTTTTCTGTCCGACTCCCTTGACTTAGGCGGACGGCGGGGTCGCAATCGCTTGTCCGACGGCGGCGCCAGCAACACTGAGTCATTTGAATCTTTTACGGTTGCGTTTGAAGGTCGCGAAATGAGTAGGCTGCCCGGCTTCACCTACCGGCTCGCCTATATCCACGAAGCAGCGGGCGAGGGGGACGTGGCGGATGAAAACGGTTTTTTGGTAGCGGCCATGCAATCGTTTCAGTTAGGTGACAAACAATCGCTGACCTTGATTGGTGAAATTGCCCCGCTGTGGAACTTTGAAGGAACCGCCGACAATATCATTTACGCCAGTGCAGGGGTCGTCTACCAGACCGACCCGTGGACCGTGACACTCTCCGGAACGGGTAGATGGAGAGATCTCGCAAGCGGGGGTACCTTTGACGATTATTCTGTACAAACAGCGGCTGGATACGATCTCGGTCGTGGCACTACAGTCGAATTAGCCCACGAATTCAGTCGCGATCAAAACGCGAATAGCCAACAGATTGGATTCCGATTCATTCAGGTGTTTGATTTTGATTGAACATGTCAGGTCGGGGCAGCCAGCTCGGCAATGCCAGAGGCCGATATCGCACTATCGTTTTGCTGGGCTTTCGGTGGTCACTCCAGGCCGTTCATCAAGGGTTAAAGGCGCTTCGAGACTGGCTTGATACGCGATCCATTGGGGTTTACCAATGGTGATGCCGTGCGCCTCAAAGGCTCTCCTGACCCGAAGCCGATATTCGCGCCCCACGACCCACTGCTGCAGGGGGGCGGTCTTTAACCAAACGCGCATCAATATACCCGCGTGAGAGAGTTGCTCAATGCCCAAAACTTCTGGGGGAGCAGGTATCTTGTCTCGCCACTCAGGCGACCGGTACAGCTCCTGGGCAATGTTATTCAGCAGCGTTAAAACCTGGTCAGGATCATTGTCATAGGCCACTTCAATAGTGAAATCAACTCGCGACCACAATCGCGTGAGATTCCTCACCTCAGCAATGTTGCCATTGGGAATCGTAATGAGTTCTCCCTCTGGGTTGCGCAAACGAGTACTCCGCAGATTCATTTCCTCAACCAGACCCGACATCGAACCAATCGCAATCACATCGCCCACGGCAAATTGATCCTCCAGCAAAATCAAGCAACCGTTGATCACATCTTTGATTAAGCTCTGCGTCCCAAAAGAAATCGCGAGTCCTAACACGGCCCCCCAGGCCAACACCGACTGCGTTGACAACCCAAAGGTGGAAAAAGTGAAGACAACCCCGGTCAGGACAATCAGCACAGAGATTAATCCTTCTAATGCCCCCCCAATCGTATTCATCCTCAGAAACTTGCGCTGGTCTTCGTTGGATTGGATGGTTGGCAACTTTTTGTGGGATTGAGTTCGACGGTAGGCTAACGCTCGATTGATGCGCAGGGCCACCCCGACCGCAAACCAAATTAACAGTATTTTGAACGGCTCTCGAAACAGCGTCGTTCTCCATGCGGTCACGATCGGCAGCGTATAGGTCAGCCCAATCAAACTGCCGTACACGGACAAGATAGCTAACCAAACCAGCAGCCATTGCAAAAACTTCAGGGCGTTGAGTTGGTGCTCTAAAGGCGGCTTCTTTTTAAGGATTTCCAGAAATCGGGCACGTTCGGCAAGTACTCCCAAGCGGCGACCTAGAGAACGGGACTCGTTTGACCGAACAGCATCCATCTTTTGAGCTGGTTCTATCGGCAGAGCGGCGGGATGGGATGGAGCGTGGGCGGCATCCGTCAACGGTGCAGCGGGGCTGTCTGCCGCCGCGATCGCCCCCTCACGGTGTGTTTGTAGCGTGCGAGACTGACGCCGAATTAACCAAGACAACAGGCTCAAGAGCGAGAGCGTGACGATTAAGCCCACAACAATGGCCAGCGACCATTGCAGCCCTCGTCGGGCAGTCGCTAAAGAGGCTAGCTCCTCAACTTTATCAATTTCACCCTGAACAATCTTGCGCCACTCTTCGGACAGCAATTCGGGTGTTTCACTATAGAAATCAATATCGATCTGGGTAATGGTGATGATGGTGAGCGGACGCGATCGGTCTGAACTCTTGATTTGCACAACTGGACGATTATTGAGGGTCGCGGTGATTACCTCAGCCGATCGCGGGGCTGACCAACCCGTATCCCACAAACGCCACTGTCTGGCTAGGCGGTTAAGAACGTTGCGATGAAATCGATCAACTTCAATTTTCAGTAGGGCTTCAACACTCTGTGCTCTGATCTCAACGGGAAAATCATTAGCACTCAAGTTGCTGCGGTCGGTCACTGTAGGTGCCGCCACTTGAAAAAGCCGCTCACCGTCCAGCGGCGATCGCACCCAGGCCGCCTCGATACTGCCATAGCGGATGACGCCTTCGGGGGGAATTGTGCCGGTCTGGCGATCAAAGACAGACAAACTTTGCCCAGAGGCGATCGCGGGCTGCATCAACACCCAAACGCAGGCCAATAAACCGAGACACAAGCGTCGGTACACCGCAGGACACCGCAATTGAGATTGCAATCTCACGAACCTTTACCTATGTTCAATCACAAATTGAGTGGAGTGTGCCAATATCAGTCACGCCGCTAAATTTCCTGATTCTCTTAATAATTATTTTGTGGATGAATATTGGTCACAGTTGATTATTACCACAAAAGTTTCTTGGATTGAAAAATCTCAAAAATCAAGATCTTTGAGCAACAGAAAATCATGGTTTGTCGCTAAACGTCCGATTTATTTCGTCTATTGTCCTTGTCAAAGCCGCTGGAGATAACGAAGATTGCTGCATATATCTCTAGATGACTTGGCTATGCTCAATGATCTCCATAAAATGTCAACAAGGTTTGAGAAATTGATTATTCCGTAGCGCTGCTTACAGCGAAGAGAAAAGGAGTATGTCGGCTTCACAAGCATTCTGCATGGCGCTTATCCATTTTTGGCATAAGAATTTAGGCTGTAGCCGCCCTTGAGGCAAAGTTGCAGAATACTTATCTTTTGATACTGCATTTTTGAAGATCTGAAATCCGAATTTCTGCATGTTGATTAAATCTATATTTTGAAAATTCAAAGACTCGAATAAGGGGCTATTGAATATTGCAACGCCATGAGTCTAAGCGAGCTTTAAATCAATTCATCTACTGCAGAGGCACTCGATGATGAAGTCTAAAGAATCCAGTTCACCTTCTCCCTCTCCATCTGATTCCCAGACTCCTGCAGATTTGAGTCATCGTCAGGATTCGGAACTTTCAACGGGTGCGCAACGATTGCCTAGCTGGTTTTACCAGGGCCATATCTACAGATGACGCCTCAGACCTCAGTGCTTGAAGAGGGATAACCCGATTATGAACAACTCAAAAATTGCCTTGGCGGCCATTATCCTGCTGTTTTTAATGCTCTGGGCACCGCTCGGACAATCCCCCTTCCTCGTTGAGAACTGGATGAAGATTGGCACCTATGCTGCTCCGTTAGTTCTCTTAGTCTTCTTTTCAACTAGGACTGAAAGGACAAGATCAGTTTTGGTTGATATCAAACTGATGTCTGTGCTTTTTCTCGTAGCCTATATCATTCACCAATTTGAAGAGCATTGGGTGGATCTGTTGGGTGAACAATATGCCTTTTATAGCGATGTTAATCAATTGATTTTAAGTGTGCTGAATGCTCAGAATTCAATCATTATGCCGCTGAGCCCTGAAGCCATTTATGTGATCAATACGTCTCTAGTTTGGCTTGTGGGAATTCTCGCTATTTGGCGCAGCCCTAAACACTTATT
>JBCDHF010000433.1:0-3960 GCA_038750375.1 Cyanobacteria bacterium P01_H01_bin.15 | reverse complement strand
TTCCTTCTACCGGCGTGAACAGTCGCTGCCAGGCCTGAGCATCCAAGTTGGTTGACAGAAAGACCTGAGGGTATTGGACAGATTGCCAACCATACCACGCAATCAAGGGCAGTCCCCCTAGCAACAGACCCAAGAGCCAGCCCCCGGTTCGCAACAATCTCGGCGTATCCCAAACTAAAAAGCCTCCCATCAAGGCGCCCATCAGCAGCGCTAAAAAAGCCCCCTTCGTTAAACCCACAGCGGACAACCCTAAGCCCACCCCCAAGGACCAGTGCCAGTTTCGACGCGATCGCAACAACGCAACCCACGCAAGTAAGGCAAAACATATGCTGGGTAAATCCAGCATGGCTAGGCGTCCGTTACGAGCAATGGGCAAGGAGGTCAAGTAAACTAACGCGGCGATTACGGCCGGAAAGCGTCGTCGAAATAATTCTCGACCTAGCCGATATAAAGCCAAGACACTTAAGGTCGCCAGGCTGGCGCTAGGCAGCCGAGCCATCAGCGTCGAAACACCGCCCCAGCGAAATGCCCAGGCAATCAAGTTATGCACCAACGGCGGTTTATTCCAATAAGGATCGCCCCAGAGGGTCGGGGATAGCCAGCGATTGGCGGAGATGGGGGCTTCCGCGATTTCTTGGGCAACCCGCGCCACTGTCCCTTCATCCCAGTCTCGCAAGGGCACCCCATCTAAGTTATAAAAAAACAACAGCGCAGCCCCCACCAGCAAGACTCCGCAGATGCCAAGTTCAAGCCCAACATCGTCCCGAGAACGCCGAGACTTCAGGTGGGCTGACGGGGGAGTAGTCATGGGTGGGTAAAAGCAAACACTAGTGTGATATCAAAAATAATTATGTAGGAAATACAAGAAAATAACTGCAGAGTCGTTGCTCAATAACGTTTTTAAATTAAGGGCTAGCGTCCGATCTCCACACAAATGAAAGGAATGTCTACGCAGGCTATTCACTCTCGGGGCAGAGGTTCAAAGTAGTTCAAAGGTATATTTTTAGCCTAAACCCATTTAAAAAAGGCTTTTTTAGGGTTAAGCATTCATGTGAGGTGGATAGCACCTGAACAATGTGATCAGCCAACTGTTGGATTTACTCCTCCCTTTGGATCAAGATTGCTTGGAAACCGATAGCGGTGGCGCCCTCATAGTCTTGGGAAAAGCTATCCCCAATAAACCAAGTATTACTCCGCTCGATACCCGGATGTTGGGCTAGGGCATATTCAAAAATCTGGGGGTCTGGTTTTTCAGCGCCCGCCAGGATCGGAATGGTTACGCTCTGGAAAAACGGGCTTAAACCCAGATTGTCTAAAACAGGCAAGAGACGCTGGTCAAAATTAGAAAGGATCCCTAATTCAATTCTTTGCGATCGCCACGTTTGGAGTTTCGCCCAGACGTCCGGATAGACAAACCAGGGATCAGCCGTTGCGAAATGGACGTAGAGGCTGCCAAAAAAGTCATCGAAGTCAGGGAACTGTTCGAGAACGTCTACGCGTTGGAAGGTTCGACGTGCGATGTCATACCACCAGTCATATTCCAGCGTTTCCATGTTTTTGCAGGTATAGTCGGCTCCCGGCGTACGTTGAAAAACCTCGTAAAAAACATTGTTTAGTCGCTCTGGCTCAACAGTCACGCCAAAAGTTTGGGCTAGTTGAGCGTAAATGTGACCAACGCTCCCTCGAATCCCGATCAAGGTACCGACAACATCACATAGGATCAGTTGCGGAGGATTAACTTGTTCTTCCATCTGCGGAGTCACGGGAAACGTCTCCTGATTGCAGCCACTGGGTCAAAGGAGTGGTTAACCAACTAATACCAACTCGGAGCTGATGATCCAAGGTGGGCAAGCGATAAAGGTAGGTTAAGCGCCGAGCCAAATATCCGAAAGGTCCGTCCAATTTCAGGCCTAAACCGGTCAATGTGGCATTATCGACACCCAAGGATAACATCTCTCCCAAATGCTGATACCGAAATGGCAATAAGGGGCGATCACATAAACTACCCCAAAGGTTCCAGGCGCAGTAATCTGCTTGTTGTAGAGCACTTTGGGCAGTACTGGCGACCTGCTGACCAGTGGCATCCTGACAATATGCCAAATCCCCTAGCGCATAGAGTTCTGAGTGCTCTTTGACCTGTAACTCTGGCGTGATCTCTAGCTGACCCTGAGCAGTGTGGGGCAAGGGGAGACCGGTCACCCAATGGGGAATGCGGTTACCGACAGTCCACAGTACTAAGTCCACCGGCAGCTCATCTTTTTGACTTTTGTAGTTAAGGGTCAAAGTCTCTGAGCTAATCTCGGCCACAGTTGTTTCAAGATCCAGCCACACTTGGCGAGTTTCTAAGGCTTTCTTGGCCGCTTCTCGATTAAATTCGGCAGCCGTTTGCAAAATATCTGGACCCATCTCGACTAATCGAACCCGTCCTCTCTCTCCCAGGCGATCCGACAGTTTGCAGGCTAGCTCAACGCCGCTATAGCCAGCTCCGACAATGGCAACTCGAATGCGATCACGATCGCTTTTCTCTAAGGTCTGTAGTTTGGCTTTGAGTTGATAGGCATCTTCCAAAGACCGGAACGGCAACGCATACTCAGCGGTACCAGGAACTAAATCAACCGGCGTTTCTCCACCTACCGCTAAGACGAGGCGTTCGTAGCTGAACTGTTGCCCGCTCGAGAGGGTTACACTCTGAGTCTCGATATCGACATCTTGGACTTCCCCTTGAACAAACTTGACGGGCGTATCACTGAGCAGTTCTACAAAGGGCGGCGCAATTTCCCAGGTTTGTAGCTCATCGGTGAGAAGTTCGTAGAGCAAGGGCAAAAACAAGAAGCGATCCCGTTTGTCGATCAAGGTGATTTCGGGCGGTTCAGACCAAGCAAGCTGACTGAGGCGTAGCGCGGTATAAAGACCACCAAAGCCACCACCTAAGATCAAAATTTTTGAAGAAGAAGACATGCAATGAAACGGTTTCGAGCAGAGCGTAGTAGTAGAAGACGGAATTAATGAACATCGCCCTAATTTTTTAGAAGCGACGACCAGTGGAAATGGGCATACGCGTAAAAAGCGTCCATCAGATATAGCCTCCGCCATTTTTAATGGGGGTGCATTCATGCCAGAACGCTTTTAAATTGGGCAACTCAAGATCAGAAATGCTCTCAGCGGTCTGGTGAAGACCATTAATTACAAGGGTC
Source organism: Cyanobacteria bacterium P01_H01_bin.15 (assembly GCA_038750375.1). GTDB lineage: Bacteria > Cyanobacteriota > Cyanobacteriia > Cyanobacteriales > JAAUTE01 > JAAUTE01. The sequence continues at coordinate 766 of JBCDHF010000433.1, read as the reverse complement.
ATGTATTTCAGTATAGAGAAGTCGTTATTCGGCCTGATAGCAGGATGTAATGTTTAGCAAGCCCCCGCTGGCGATTCCTCACAAGCGGCAATGCTGACCCATTCACTGGCACCGTCAGCCCAAAATTCTTTTTTCCAAATCGGTGCATTGTGCTTAAGGGTATGGATCGCATATTGGCAAGCCGCAAACGCTTCCGCTCGATGGGGACAGCCTATCGCCACAACGACGCTAATTTCACCAATCTGAAGCTTACCGACGCGATGATGAATAATCACCCGATTCGTGTCGGACCATTGTTGGCGGATCGACTGGGCAATTTTTTGAAAAATAGAAATCGCCATAGGTTGGTACGCCTGGTATTCCAAGTACTTCACCGCTCGGCCGTCGGTCTGATTACGCACCGCTCCCGACATCAGTACAATCGCGCCATTGGCTGGCTCATCCGCCAGGGCATAAATATCACCAACGTCTAGCGGCGCCAAGGAGATGGAGAAGCTGTCCTCAGCTTGAGATGAGGCATTTTGAGGATTTACGAACATTAACGTCTAGGAAAATTAAATAGACCAGATACTGGTGCTAAAAGGAATTGGCTGTGCCTAGTCATCGAAAACAGTTTGATTCTATGGCTTTCGCCAGATCGCTTAGGACACTTCTGATTTGGAGTTGCCTAATTCTAGAGCGTTCTGGCACGCAGCCGCCCCTTACGAAGGTGTCGGCTGCCATAAATTATTTATCCCTGGGTTGCAATACTGATTGTGTTCCAAAC
>JBCDHF010000432.1:0-3968 GCA_038750375.1 Cyanobacteria bacterium P01_H01_bin.15 | reverse complement strand
GCATATTCTTGAGGTGTATTTGGTCTGCGTTAATCGCTTTCGCATCCTTTAAAATTTCTGTCATCAAACCGTCCGCAAAACCCTCCGCGGAATAAAGAGCGTTGTAATCGAAGAAGTCAGAACCGTAGATACTATAAGTTTTCAGCTTGAAACCAGCTGTGGTTGTGTCTTCCATGAAACAGCAAGAGAAAGCCTTGCATTCTCCATCATTGTCTATAGCGATTATGCGCAGTTCACTGGCGTCAGCACCGGCTAACGCTGCAAGGTCGTCACCATCAGGTGTCGCTAAGCGTTCGAAGCCTTGTGCTAGCTCTAAGACCCTGTCGTCGAAGCTATCAAAAATTTGCACATTCATGTTGGGCTGCCTGGCACTACCGATGGTTCTCTTGATGATTTCAAAAAAAGTGAAGCGGATCGTGAACTTTTTGTTCAAGGGCGTCTTCGCGGGTTCTGGATTGAGTTGCCCCTATGCTACTTCTGCGATCGTTAGATCACGCGCAATCGAGTTATCAAAGAACATCCCGGCCTCTCTGGGTGGCTTGATTTGGACCAACGTTGGACTAGGCTGCATAGCTCCTCGACTGAAACTTAATGGTTATGGACCCTGTTTTTCGGGATAAGCCGAGGTGGGAGTGTGAACGTCGCCAGATGGGAGTTCTCGCACCGTGAATCCGTATGGTGTGCATTCCTTTTGACTGTATATTCGGTACTTGCCAAAGAGACGCGCGATGTAAATCTTACCGAAATTGCGATAGCCCATCCTTTCGCACGAGCGTAGCGAACGATAATTGTAAGTCTCGACATAAGAGATAAGGCCCTTTGCGCCTTTTGCAGCGAAGGCTTCAACAGCAAGTGCCATTCCAAGTGCGTGAAGTCTGAGTCCTCGATGGCTGGGTTTGGTGTATCCCTTGTACATGTATGTCCAATTCTCGTCGAAATAGAGCTGCAAATCATCGGACATCGGCGTGGGAATAGTTGAATACCAACCGTAGCTGACAAGTTGACCAGATTCGATGATGCCAAAGCAGGTATCTTTTCTGGCGATAGCACTTTTGATGAAATGCTCGTCCATATCGAAGGACTCATCCTTTACATACGCGAGAAGTTCGTCAGACGAGAGAAAGCGGGACTCGAAGCGAGGATCTAATTTCAGGTATTCATCATCCAGACTTTGCATAGTGAGGGTCATACCCTGCAGTGTTTTGAAGAAAATCAGTTTGTTGATTGCGGCATGTAATACCGTATGGGCCGTTTTCCAAAAGCCAAACCGAGCAAGGTTGTCGCTGTATGTTTTTAATTCCATATTGCTCCTCCTTTTCTTGGGGGCCCAAGACCGTCGCATGTTCTTTGCGGTGAGCAAGCGAAATTCTTAAGCAAAGTACTTGCAGAAGTCTTCGAAGTAAAAGAAGTCGGACCTTTCTAAGTATTCTGCCTTAGGCAGGCTAACAGACCTAGATTCAAATAGTATTAAACGAAACATAAAACGTGAAGCGCCTCTCAGCAATCACAGTAAACAACTGTACCTGTGATGCTTAGACACCGCATGATGGCATCCTTCTGCATAGCCCAAGCATCAGATAGCTTGATGCCGAGATTGTCTACTGGCAGATCAAAGTTCTATTTCAGATTCCCCTAATAATTTTCCTGCAGTGTTGGATACTCAAGCCCACACTCGAAAGATAATGTGCTAGTGGGCCAGTGCATCTTGCGATCGCGGACGTGACTTCATCCTTCTGAAATCAATGTCAAAATGCGGGTATTAGTCACCCCAGTCGTATTCGTTAATACGCTAATCGAAATCTCCGTCAGATCTTCCGACGCTTCGAGTTCTAGAAAAGCACATAATTGTATTAGCGCATAGGCGCTACCATGGCCGTTAGGCTCTATGGCCATTCGTTCATGGCCTGGTCTTCGGATGTATTGTCCGTAGTGAAGTTTCGCCTGGTGCTAAATGTGATTGACCGAGGCCGCATACAGCGCTATCACCGCATTGAAAAACGATATCTGTTCGAGCGCCCGATGCCTGGTGAGAACATGATTGATTAAAATTCTGCTGCAGCACTGGCACGAATCGCCAATTTTGATCTCACAACCATTGGAAGCCCCGCTTTTGTCGCATATTGGCGACCATATAACTCATTGAAAATTATAGAAAATACATTTCTTTTATTGCAGTCGTCGCTTTTTGGCGACGATCTGTTGTAGGCAGATCACATTTGAAAACCCCGCTCTGGATTTATCGTGTTGATTATTAACAAAATTCTTTTTTTGGCACGCTTTTCGCTAGAGGCAAAGCGTCCGAATGGGGCGCGCCTGACAGGTAGCCGGCTAGCGTGATTGTGCCTTGATAACAGTAGGTCTTATCTAGCCAACTCGGGAGCACAGCTTCTTCGAACAGTTCGATAGGGACTCGAGCAGCCGGAGGCGGCATGCGTTCAAACGGCGGTGGTAACACTGCGTTGAAATCAGCGCTCTATCTGGAGAGAGCTCAAGGCGTATGTCGCGAGCACCACAAGGGGCGCTTGCATCAAATCGCGGAAAGAATTTTCAAACACAATTAGCTTAATTTTGGAGACTTTAAAAAAGTGAAGACCAGGGTTGTCGTGTCAATCGTTTCTATACTTGTAACTAGCCAGTGGCTGCTGCCCTCAGCGGTATCAGCAGCACAATACTATGTTCATGCGAATAAAGGTAAAAACAGTAACAGCGGCACGAGTCCCACCAAGGCCTTTGGTGATCTCTCCCATGCGCTGAAGCAGCTCCGTGCCGGAGATACCCTTCATGTTCGGTCGGGTACCTACAACTCCATTCCGCAATTAAGCCCCGGCATTGTCCGCAGCGGTACCGGCAGTCAACCTATCGTGTTGAAAGCCTATGGTAATGAGAGGCCGATTATCAGTGGTAGTAACACTATTCGCTTGAATGGTGGCATCTCGAATTGGGTTATCCAGGGATTAACCTTCAACAACGCCAGCGCCGTTAAGCTAGGCGTACGCAATGGCAATACGACAAACTGTATGTCGTATGCCGACAATATCACCATAAAGAACAATATATTTCAGAACAACAGCGATGGTGGCATCGTTCTCAACTGTGCCCGTAATATCAAAATTGAAAATAATGATTTCTTCAATTTGCGCAGTCGTAAAGTGGGTAGCGACACTCATGCGATTCTGATGACTGCCCAGGTCAGTAACGCCACTATCTCAGGCAATCAGTTTACAGACATTGGTGCTGACGGTGTGCAGATGGCGGGCAACATACGCAATGTCGCGATTACGGATAACACGTTTGAGATTGTCCACCCCTATCGATATCGAGGTCTTAATGGGCAGGTAGATTCGTCCAACTCCAAGCGTTTTGGAAGCGTGGGAGAGAATGCGATTGATATCAAAGCCGGTCCTGGTCCATTTACTATCACCGGGAATACTATTCGAGGTTTTCGACCGGTAATAAAGGGGACGCAGGATGCTTCAGGAGACATGGGCGTTGGCATTGTACTGCACCAGACTTCGAAGAAGGTGTTTATCCGCAGGAACTACTTCCATGACAATGTGATTCACATCAACATGGGTACCGCATCAGCCGGGTCACAGGTCAGCCACAACATATTCGATAGTACGTCTCAGGCAGAGTCGGTATACGGATCGGATACACAGATACCTAAAGCGCTGTTATTGAAAGGTGTAAATGGCATTGATGTCTATAACAATGTATTTCATAACGACAGTGCTCAGGATAAGTTTCTTTTGCGCACGGTGGGCGCCGACAATATTCTGCTTCAGAACAATGTTTTTCAAAATGGCCGGCTTTGGCCGACAGACACGCGCTACATGAAGGCGGATTACAATGCCTTTTCTGGTATTACGAAAGATCTTGATGGGATGTTCAAAGGTCCGCATGACGTTTCAGGGAGCCTGCGATTAAACGGCTCGACGTGGAAGCCGAATTCCGGTAGCCCGTTAATT
>JBCDHF010000431.1:0-3978 GCA_038750375.1 Cyanobacteria bacterium P01_H01_bin.15 | reverse complement strand
TCGATTTTGCCATTTGGAGTCAAGGGTAGTTCCGGCAGAATGACGTAAGCGGCTGGTACCAAATAATCAGGGAGTACTTGACGCAGTGCTTGGTTCAGTTCTCGGGGGAGCTCTTGAGTTTGCGAACGCGGATTGGAGTCTCTCGGCACTACGTAGGCAACCAGGCAAGGCTCTTTTCCAGATTCTGTTTGGGCGATCACGGTGGCTTGACTGACGCAATCGAGGTCTCTGAGGGCGGTTTCAACTTCAGCCGGTTCGACACGATAGCCGCGTATCTTTACCATGTTGTCAGCTCGGCCTAAAAACTCTAAACAGCCATCAGCCCGGCGACGACCTTGATCACCCGTGAAGTAGAGCCGGATTTGAGGATCGTCGGGATCGGGAATAAATTTATTACGGGTTAGAGTTTCATTGCGCCAATAGCCGGGGGACAGATACCGGCTTTTGATGACGATCTGACCGGTTCCTGGACCGTGGGTGGGTTGATCGGCATCGTCGAGTAATAAGACTTCTTTATCTGGAAAGGGATAACCAACGGGGATGACAGGGCTGTCAGGAAGGGCTGCATCTGGAGTGAAGATGATCCGAGTACACAGACCGGCTTCAGTTGAAGCAAAGCGTTGAACAAACTGTAGATGGGGCGAAAAATGTTGCCAAGACCGCTCCACATCCCGACGATACAACTTGCCTGAGGGTGTCAATACTCGCACCTGAGCAAAGTAGTCTTGAGGACTGAGGGTATCCAGCCACTGCTGAAATAAGGCAATCGGTAAATGGAAGAGGGTAATGGCTTCTCTTTGGAGCCAGTCTGCCAGCCCCAGCAGTCCCTCTTGGCGAAAGTCATACAAACAAAGCGTTGCCCCGTTGAGCAAGGCATTGAACAAATCAGTCGTAGAGGACCCAAAGCCACAAAAATAGAGGAGGGCAACATTGTCGTCGGCATTGATATGAAAGTCAGTGGTCTCCTGCCAGATCCGCTGCAAGATCTCTCGATGTTGTCGTTGAACCCCTTTCGGACGACCGGTAGAGCCGGAGGTATAGAATATTCCTGCAAGAGTGGTGCTTTCAATGGGTTGCCCTAAGCTCGCGGTAGATACCGAGTCATCAATTCCACCATCAAGGGTAATAACCTGTCGAGCGCCGTTTACTAATTCATCAGTGATAGAGGTGTAATCTTTGTTGCTGACGATAACGTGAGGGTCTACTTCCTCCACAATATCGGCTAAGCGGCGCTGCGGTGCAGTGGGGTCTAGTACGACATAAGCTCTACCGGCTTTGAGAATTCCCAGAATGGCGATGATGATGGGAATATCATGATCGAGAACAATGGTGACTGGCGTCTCTGAATCCGGGGACGAGCGGACTAAAAGATGCGCGAGTTGATTAGCTTTCTGGTTAAGTCGTTCATAGGTAATGCGACGTCCTTGGCTAGTAATCGCAACCCGCAGGGCAAACACCTCGGCGATACGCTCAAACCTTGCCACCACAGATGTCTCAATGCCCTGATGGTCAAATCCAAGATAGTTGTCAGAGTTTACGTTTGCGGAAAGAGTCATGTGGATCTAACTTGTCCTAGCTTCAACTCAGTTGCCATCGGGATATATAGTCGATCGCCTTCTTTAAATTGCTCAAAGATTTCTCTGGCTCCCGCCTCAAAGCGCGATCTCAAAGGATGAGCTTTTCCCGGAGCGGGCGAAAACGAGACCAGGCGTCCTAAAAAGTCTAGCCAGGTTTCTTCAACGATGGTACTGAACATGAGCGTTTCAAACTGTTCGTGCCCAAAGAAAAAGGCGGCCGGGGTTTTGGTCCGATTGTGTTTATCGGTCTTGATGCTCCAGCCATAGTATTCGCGACGCAGTTTTGCGATCGCATTTAACAGCTCGGGGTTCGTACAAGGAGTTTGAAGCACCGCGAGCCAGCCACCAGGCTTAAGAATACGTAGAAACTCTTGCCGGGTAGGAGTGGGGTCAAACCAATGCAGTGCCCGCCCCACCAGGATCAAATCGACGGCATGGGCAGGTAGGCCAGTTTCATGGGATAACCCCGAGGCGCTACGAAAAGTTGATTCATGACCCAATAATTGCTCCGCTACCTCCCGCATTTCGGCATTCGGTTCAATTGCCCAAACTTCACCAACCCGACCAACAAACGGCTGCGCCAGCGTCCCCGGACCGGCTGCCATATCCACCACCGTTGAAGCGATGCCGAGAGGCGCCCTCTCAAAAATGGTTTCAATGGCCTCTGGCGCGTAGGACCAGCGATGACGAATGTAGGCGTCAACTTTGCGATCAAACTGACGAAATGGATTAACGGGACGAGCAGACTCCATACCTATCCATTAGGGTTGGATAACTTCTTCAACAAAGCCCGACTCTTCTATGACCGTGACCACGCTAACATCCACGACATCTTCAGGCGTGAAATCGGCCGCCGTCGGATTATCTTTTTCGAGTTCGCTGAGCAGCGGAGAAATCCCTTCCAGAGTGGGATAAGGCGGCTGAGAGACAGTCTCTTGAACGAAGTAGGAATAGGCTTCTTCCAGCGCCTTAGCGTCTTCTTCCGTATCCAACAGCATATATTTCGCCATAACTTCTTTTCCTCCCTCCGGATCGTTTTTCAATTTTGCGATCGCTTCAATGGTTGCTTTCATAAACGCTTCACCCGCTGCTGGATTGTCGGCGAGATAAGACCGAGTTGTAACGACGCCGGTATGCTGATAGGGCAAGTTCCAATCGGAGAGTTTAACCAGTTCTCGATAGCCGCGATCGCGAGCAATGACGGTATTCGGTGGACTAATGACAGTCCCTACCACTTGCTTACTTTCCATCGCCGCGAGTCGAGCCCCCTGACCACCCACGGCTAAGACCGCCACGTCATCGTCTGGCTGGAGACCCATTTCTTGGAGCACTACCCGGATCTGATAGTCGGAAGCGCTACCCGGCTTACTGATCGCGACCGCTTTACCCACTAAGTCCTCTTCTGTTTCAATTTCTGGCAGTACCATCAGCGAAGTGATGTGGGTATTAAAGAAGCCTCCGATAATCACCAAGTCTTCTCCGGCGACCACGGCGTTAACCACCGCAGATCCCGCAATTTGACAGAAATCCATTTCCCCGCTGACCAGAGTCGTGGCAGCCGTTGAGCCGCCAGGCACAGACACTAAATTAACGTCGAGTCCATGTTTTTCAAACAGTCCTTCTTCAAAGGCATACCAGACTACAACCTGGGTGCCCGAGTCGCCGCTATAGCAAACATCCACTTTGACGAGTTCTTGCGGCTCGGCGCTTGACGACTCTGCATCCTTTGGGGCATTGCTCGCACAGCCAGCCCCCAACAATAGCAAGCTGGCAAAAAGACTGGATAATAAAACGTTCGGTTTCACCTGAAATCTCCTACACAAAAATAATGATTGGACAAAATAACATCAGAGGTCAATTTCTTGGGATTGAGGTTTATGGCAGCCGACACCTTTGTAAGGGGGTGGCTGTGTGCCAGAATGCTCTAGAATTAGGCAACTCAAAACTAGAAGTGTCCTAAGCGATCTGGCGAAAGCTATACCCAAAAAATGCGATCGCAATAATTCATACCTCAGCATCCGCAAATCGTCTCCCTAAAACTGAAAGGTGCCGCGAATCACCCCTACAAATAGCGGAGCATTATTGGCATTTTGGTTGGGATTTACGATCACGTAGGCTCCCGGGGTTAGCAAGATCTTTTTATTAAGCGGCCAACGATATTGCGCTTCAAAAAATAACGGCAAATCCTCAAAGTCGTTAATGTCATCAAAATCGTCATTATTCGACAGCGAGACTGGCACCGTTAAATAATCATCAACGCTGAGATTGTAGGGCGGAATCCCGGCGACAAAGCCCAAGAGCGCACCCTCTTTGAACACATCTAAAAAGGCAACATTAATCGCCGCTGTCATAATCGTGGCGTCCGCGTCCACTTCTTCATAAATCCCGGATGTGGGTGAGG
>JBCDHF010000430.1:0-3996 GCA_038750375.1 Cyanobacteria bacterium P01_H01_bin.15 | reverse complement strand
GTGGAATTTTCACCAGGGTGCGACCACCAATCTGTAGCTGTCGCTCGAAGGGGCATTGAGCAGGGATTATCCCACACAGAAAATGGGCAATCTTAGGAGTCTTGACGTTGTAACCGTCCAATTTGCGCCGGATTGGTCGAAAAATATCGAGAGACGGTCGACGAGGAGAAGACGGAAGAAAAGAAGACATAGACAGAATAGACGACCGGGAAGACAAAGAGGGCAATCCAAAGCTGCGGAGATCGTCCTCAGAACAGGAAGGCATTAAACCCATAGAGCCAAAAGCCTCTAGAACTACAAAAATCAAGTCAGTAGAAATCACATAGACTCAACTATGCATTTATTGGCTGCTGTCATTCAATAAATAACACTCTCGATTTAACGACGAAAAAATCCAGATTCGGTTCAGATTTGATGCGTTGTTGTTTCATCGGAAATGTTGAGCACAAGTGATGACTTATCTGACGAAAGAGAAGCTCAGTCTGAGCCCATTCATTAAGCTCAGCTCGCTGACCATCTACTTCCTTTTCTATACTCACTAAGTTAAGTCAAAACGACATGAGCAAGATCACTTAGCCCTGAGCATTTGGACGGTGTACTCGTATACTCGAATCGCCAGAACATTTATTTCAAGAGGCTTTGGGACTTAGTGCTGTTCTCGAAAAAAGGATTAACTTAATGCCATCTTCGCATCTACAGCAAAGGAAAACCGAGCTAGAAGCAAAACGGCAACATTTGATACATTTTGATGTAGATGCTCACCAAGGCGTGTGCCTACTAGATTCAGTAATATTTAATACAAAATCACTTAAAAACAATTCTAAGAAAAGTTGATGTTGTTACTGGAAAGGAGTCAACTACACCACAAAATTTGGCTTACCGTGCATTAAAATCACCTTGGAAACGGTGTTAATAAATGAGGTCATCAATCCTATATCGCTATCGGTAGAGTTTTATGGGTGCGTTGACTCTATGAGTAGCGTTTCTCGCGGCAACCATGCAGTCGCGATCGCAAACTGAAAATTAATGGGCCCATTCTGAAACATCTGAAAATTAACGGCTAACAATCCCCGACCACTGAACTTTTTTCAGCTTTTCGCGGCGGTAGGAGAAAAATAGTTCCGGTTCGCCGAAGGTGCAATGGGGGGCAATTGCGAGTTGTTCGGGGGCTAAGCCTTGGAGTTGAAGCTGGAGAGCACTCATTTTCCGGACATCTAATCGAATACGTCCTGGCTGGGGATCGTCAAAAACTGGGCAATCAGGCAGTGTTTGCAAAAATGCGATGACGTCTTGATCTTGCCCAAGGGCGGCCGCGATGGGTAAGCTCCGTCCAACCTCAGCGGCGACCTCTTCGCAAACCTGATAAATATCGCCTGCAATCGATGGACCCAATGCCACGCGAAGATCCCCAGGTTGAGACCCTTGAGCCAGCAGTCGCTCGACTACTTTGGGCACAATCCTTTTCGCCGTTCCTCGCCAACCCGCATGAATGGCCGCCACATTACGGGAGCGCGCATCAGCGATTAGCACCGGTGTACAGTCGGCCGAGGCCACCCACAGCGCTTGACCAGGCGCGTCGCTCACCAGACCATCGGCGGGTGGAAAGTCATACTCCGTAGTGGGGTGATGTTGGATCTCGGTCGGCGTCAAATTACGATCGCCATGAACTTGCTTCAAGCGAAAGGCAGTCGCATCAGGGTCTAAAACGGGGGTCATGTCTACCGGTTCTAACGGCGAAAAGCTGCGAGAAAAAAAACCATGGGCAAAGTCTTGAAGCAAGGTGCAGGTAAGGTAGGGCTTGTTTTCCCAAATTTGCCATTGCCAGCCAGCTCCTGTTTTGATTGCAGAACTTTCTAACGCGCTAGAAACCATCGGCGATCGCTCTTTTATCCGTGACTGTCGCCTTGCAGTTTAACGGAAACTTTATACTTTCTGTGTTAGCCCAATTGGGCACGAAATACGGTGACAGCTTGTCCCCCCAAGGTAACCCGATCGCCACCGGAAAACGTCACTCTAACCTGTCCACCTCGCGGGGAGGCTTGATAGGCTAAAAAAGTGTCCTGTCCCAAACGCTCTCGCCAATATGGTCCGAGAAAACAATGAGCTGCTCCGGTTACCGGATCTTCGTCAATACCAAATTGGGGGGCGAAAAACCGAGAAAGAATTTGATAGTCGGAATCTGGTTCAGCGAGTGCGGTAATGCAGAGACTTGGCTGGGGCAAAGCCAGAAGTTGCTGTCGATTGGGCTGATATTGACGGACGAATTCAGGGTCGCTGACTTCCACTAAATACCCCCAAGAATTCGTTGATACCGAAACTGGGGGTTTTCCTAGTGCGATCGCAAGATCTTCGGGGCAGTCTACGGGAGATGAAAAATTAGCCGGAAAATTTAGTTCAATCCAGCTTTTATTTAGCGTGGCCCGCAGTTCACCGCTTTTCGTTTGGAAGATGAGCGGTTTTTCAAGCGGATGATAGCCTTCACTCCACAGAGCCCATGCACTGGCTAAAGTGGCATGACCACAGAGCGGAACTTCAGTGGTCGGGGTGAACCAACGCAGCTCAAAATGCTCAGATTTGGGCCAAATATAGGCTGTCTCTGACAGATTCATTTCGGCTGCGATCGCTTGAAGAATAGTGTCCGGAATCTCTTCCTGCAAAATACAGACAGCCGCTGGATTCCCCCCAAACGGGCGATCGCTAAAAGCATCAATTTGAAACAAGGGACATTTCGGCAGCATTGATCGAGCAACTCAGCAAAAAAGTTGGATGTTCACGATGACCCTATATGGGGAGCAAAACCTTTAGTTAATCTTCGTCGAGGGGTAGCCCGAATCGAACGCGACCGCGACCAAAAAAGCGCCCAAACTGCTGTAGGTAAACTTCATCTTCATCTTGAGTTTCGACGACCAGTGGCGAACGAGCATAGCTTACGCACAGCAACGCATAGCCTTTTCGCTGCAGTTCCGGTGATAAGCCCATTGCCTCCGGCTGTTCTAACTCTCCAGAAATGACCCGGACAGCGCAGGTCGTGCAAGCACCATTGCGGCAAGAAAAGGGCAGTTCTGTCCCCTCATCCTCAATTGCGCGCAAGATGTAGCGGTCTTCTGGAACGATATGCACGTACTCACAATTGAGCTGAGTGTCGCGGACTTTGATCGTGTGATGGCGAGTCATGGGGAGGGTTTTAAAAGATTGGCATCGGGCTTTAACTAGATTAACAAGATTAAAGACTAGCTACTGGCAAGAAATGGGTTTATGATAGTTAACCGCGCCAGACTTGGAGAGGTGGCCGAGTGGTCGAAGGCGCAGCACTGGAAATGCTGTAACGGGGCAACTCGTTCGAGGGTTCGAATCCCTCCCTCTCCGTCCAATCGAATCATTTTCACGGTACGGATAATCTCCTTCTGCAATTTACGTTAGCGGGACGGAGATAACGGTGAAATAGATGAGGATTGAAAACCTAAATTTTACTGGGAATATTTTCTGTAGCTATTTGATTCCGAGCTAGTTTTGACTACTGCTCTCTGATATCAACTAGTAAACATGTCCCTAGCGCAAATTCTCGACGGAAAAGCTCTGGCAAACAAAATTAAAGAAGCGTTGCGATCGCAGATTACGGAGTGGCGAGAACAGGGATTACGGGCCCCAGGTTTAGCGGTACTGATGGTGGGTGATAATCCGGCGAGTGCAGTGTATGTGCGCAACAAAGAGAAGTCCTGTGAAAAAGTGGGAATTGCTTCTTTTGGCACCCATTTTCCGGGAGACATTGATCAAAAAACCGTCGCGGCGAAGATTGCGGAACTCAATGCGGATGAACGGGTAGATGGCATTTTATTGCAGTTGCCAGTACCCAGTCATTTAGATGCGAATGCGTTGTTATATAACATTGCTCCAGAAAAGGATGCTGATGGGCTACATCCAGTTAATTTGGGGGCGCTAGTCCGGGGAGAATCGGGCTTGAGAAGCTGTACTCCGGCGGGGACGATGCGATTGCTG
>JBCDHF010000429.1:0-3999 GCA_038750375.1 Cyanobacteria bacterium P01_H01_bin.15 | reverse complement strand
TGAATTTCCCTCGGCGTGAGACGCTTGATCATTGGATTGGGAACCAAGGGCGGCTTTCGTAATTCAGCAAGTCGGATGGACACATGGATACAAACGGCCCCTAAACTACTCAGATCAAAGTGATTAAACGCCTGGATATGACCTATACGAGCAAAGTTAACTGTGCCAATTAACTGACCTTTCCCAATCAGTGGACCTGTCATAATATGCTCATGGTCATAGGTAGAACAGCATCGTTTATATAGCTCACTTTGTTTCCATGCGCCTTTCGGTAGCACTAATTGTTCATGGGCAGGCGCATGATATTCCGCAACATATCGTAAGACGGGATCAACAGATTTACCGAGCTTTTGATACTGCTCCAAAAATGTATCTGACACTCCATATGTGTCAACGCTAGCCAAGTCGTGATCTTCATCAAACAGATAAATCCCCCAGCGCTGTACCCCAAAATATTTACTAATATTATCCATTACTATTGAGCGCAGAGCTTTCTCGGTGGGCGCAGTAGCAATCGCTTGAAAGAATGGGTAAAGAGATTGAGGCATAGGTAAAAAGAGTACCCACTTGAGGACTATCGATATTTATTGAAATCCTTTATGATTGTCATATGATTGCACATTTTTATTTATAAGGGGTAATGTCTCAAATCCAAATCGGCTTTCTTATCTATCCAGGTTTCATTCAACTTGACAAGAGGGGCGCCTATCGCGCTCTTACATTTCCATCTAATAGGGAGGTGCATTTTATCTGGAAAACTCTAACCTCCATTTCTCGCAACTAGGGTCTTATCCTCACTCCAACTGCACCTTTACTAGTTGACCACCTTTAGATGTGATTTGTGCTCCAGGTGCTGGGATGGTGCAAGTTGAGGTGATGAAGGAACTTGAAATTTTGGCTTTTCTACAACAGCAATCTAAATCCGTACAATACTAATCTAAATCCGTACAATACTATACAAGCGTATGTAGGGTCGATGATTGTGGCTGCCGCCAATCTATGACAAGGCTATAAAGCGACTTGTCATTGGGCGTTTTGGGAACAATTGGCACTGTTCGGAGTTGAAGTGCTATCCCAGCGAGTTGTGGTTGATCGTGATCGCATTACTGGAGCGGGTGTTACATCAGGGATTAGAGTTGTTGGGAAATAGAAAATAAAATAGCTGAAACACCTATAAGCAATAGCTTACAGGGATTTAATTTGAAACGGTCTAGAAAGCCCTTCCTAGTGTGCGTTTCAGCTATTTTTCCTGCTGATGACCCAACAAGTCTATTGATTTTGGATTAACTGTGTTGAGCTTGCTTTGCGATGAAGAGGTCGCAAAAATGACGCAGTTGATGATGGAATATACGCCTTCCCCAACTTTTGATTCGTGTACCCCAGAAACGGCAGGCAAGCAAATCGTGGATTCATTGATGCAGTTTGGCCAACCACTTCTCGGTGCTTTCTCCACTCAAACAATGGACACAGCAAATCAACTAAATCTAGGAAGCTAATTCCAATGTCACGGGCACAATCAACGCCTTAAGGTTGAATTCTGATTGATGGGCCTGGAAGATAAATTTGGTTAGCGGGTACTTGAATCCCTAAACACTTCCATAAATGTTCGTACCTGACAATCCGCTCAGTATTATTCCAATCTAACGAAATAGAAGATAAGTGGGCTTAGATGTAAATTGAAACGAAGTTTAAGCGGATCAAACTGCGGGGCAGAGGCGTCTATTCAAGGTCGATGCTTTTGATAAATATGCATGAAGCACTATCTAGATCCCGTTATGTCAGGCTCGTCTGATAAGCCCTGGGTGCGATCGCAAAAAGTTCTCATCATTTGTAAATCTTCTTCTGAAAAAGATTTACAATCCGTGCTTGAAATCTTCGTGTTTCAATAAGAATCGTCGAGATTGCCCCCGTTCTGATGACGATTGAGCCGAATTCTCCCCAATCTCCCTCTCAAGCAGAAAAACTGACAGCGTTAGCGCAACTATTTTTGCGATTGGGGGCAGTCGGATTTGGTGGACCGCAAGCCCATATCGCGATGATCAACGCGGAGACCGTCCAGCGGCGACAGTGGTTTACGCAAGCTGAATTCACGGAAGCGATGGCGATTTGCGAAATGCTACCGGGACCTGCGTCAACTCAGATGGGCATCTATGCTGGCTATTTGTATGCAGGACCTTGGGGCGCATTGGTTTCGGGCTTTTGTTTTATTGCTCCCGCCTTTGTGATTGTCGTGGGGTTATCTTGGCTTTACTTTGAATTCCAAGGCGTTCCACAGCTCACCGGCATTTTTCTGGGTGTTTCACCAGTGGTCACAGCGATTATTCTGAGCTTTTGTTGGAAGCTCGGTAAAAAGACCATTACTCACTGGACAAGCGTTGCGATCGCGGCGGCGGTATTTGCTTTAGTTGTTACCACCAATATCAGTGTGTTGATTCTCTTTCTGGGCGCTGGGTTGGTTGGCTTTCTGCTCCATCGACCGAGTGCTTCGTCTCGATCTCTGCTCCCGATCTGGCCCCTGATTGCCACCTCCACATTCCCAACAGAGACTTTAACTCTAGGCAGTTTCTGGGGTACAGACCGAACCGTCGCTTACACTCTCCCGCTTGTCATATTTTTTGTGAAAGTTGGCGCGTTTATTTTTGGCGGCGGACTGGTCATTATCCCGCTGCTGGAATTTGAAGTAGTCGAAAAACTCGCTTGGCTTACCCGCGAAGAATTTATCAACGGCGTTGCCATCGGTCAGCTCAGCCCTGGGCCGGTGGTTCTTACTTCTGCCTTTGTCGGCTTTAAAGTGGCTGGTCTCTGGGGAGCTCTCGTTTCTGCGATCGCAATTTTTCTGCCCTCTTTCGTATTCATCATGGCGCTGGCGCCGGTTCTGACTCGTTTACGACAACAGCCCGCGGTCAAAGCTTTTTTGAAAGGGGTGACTCCGGCGGTCTTAGGTGCGATCGCGGCTGCTGCAGTACCCCTTGCCCAAAGTTCGCTAAGTCAGCCCAACGTTCTGAGTTCTGGGATTGCGTTAATAATTTTGCTGGCAGCCATCTTTGCCCAACTGCGCTTAAAAATTCCAACTTGGTTGCTTGTACTTGCTGGCGGGTTGATTGGCTGGCTAAGTTCTGGATTAATCAGTTAAATGTGCTAAATCGCTTCGCTTCCCGCTTCTCCAGTCCTGATGCGTACCGCATTTTCGGTGGAAGCCACATAGAGTTTGCCGTCACCCAAGGCACCCGTTTGAGCCGCTTCGACTAACTTATCAATCGCTAAAGCGCTTTGAGACTCATCCACAATGACTTCAACTTTGACGCGCGGAAAAAACTCTTCTAAAACTTCTTGCCCGCGATATTTTTTTTGACTAACTCGCTGTAAGCCGTAGCTGCGGAGCTCTGAAACGGTAATGCCCACCACACCTGCTTCCACTAGCGAATTTTTAACGGCGTCTAGCCGATTTGGGCGAATGATGGCAGTGATTCTTTTCAAAAAAGTCTTCCTTGTTAAACAAAAAAACGCTGAGTCAGACAGTGCAGTTTCATAAACGAAACCGATATTCAAGCTGACGCCATTTTAATTAATCAGCTTGTGCGATCCACTAAGCCCCAAAAATAGAATGTCTCGAGAAACAATTCATCGCAGAGACCGTGTTCGCCTCTCCGAAAAAACTGGAGCTATTATAGAGGGCTAAGTAGCAAGGTAAACCTAGATTGATTACCGGTATACCGAATTTGCCTCTACAATCTCCGCCCATTTTTAATCACACCCTTTCGTTAAGTTCAGACTTTTAGATTCTTTTTGCTTTGTCGACCTTGACTGCCGCAACCGTCTCGCTCAGTTCCCACAATGCGCCGTTAACCGCTTACTTTTTTGTTGTTCACGGCAGCCGAGATCCCCGTGCCAAGTCGGCAATCGTGCAACTTTGTCAACAAATTCAAACAATTTTGTACTTACCGGACTTTCAACTGGGCTGGGCAGCACTAGAATTAGCGGAACAATCTTTGCATCAGG
>JBCDHF010000428.1:0-4014 GCA_038750375.1 Cyanobacteria bacterium P01_H01_bin.15 | reverse complement strand
GTGGGACAACACAATCCTCGGAACTTCTGCGGTTAGCTCACTCAAAACTTGCTGTGGCCGGAACTCTTTGGACCAAAAATCCGCTAATCCCACCAGCGGTAATGACTCCCCCCAAGGATATGCGATCGCATTCCATAAAACGTGGATGTTGGCTTGCTCTAAAGCGTCGGTGACCGCCATTTTTGCCGCCGGCGTCACGACATCATGATTACCTAGACAGGCATAGACTCCATAGCGACTGGAAAGTTGGCAGAGATGTTGGGCAAGAGCGGGCGCTGGAGCCGGATCATCAGTAACGTGATCACCCGTCAAAACCACAATATCTGGCTGCTCTTGATTACTGCGTTGAATAGCTGACTCAAGCAGATCTTCTGAGAGTCGTAAGCCGTCGTAATGTAAATCGCTCAGCAGAGTAATTTTGGTATCTCGGAGTGCCGAGGGTAAGCCGCGAATCCTCACGGTTATCCGCTCAACGGTTAACGGACCAGCCAACAGTGAGTACATGATTCATGGGGTTTTCCGGAGAGAGGCACTAATTAGGATACTCGCTTTTTCAGATTGTGCTTCAGTCGTTTAGCGAGGGTGGGCTGATTGGGGAGGGCTTTAGCTTCTGAGTTAAAGGAAATTAGTGGATGATTTCTGCTAACTGGGTTCAGCGGCCCACTTTTGCAAAAGTGCAATTAATTTTTGGAGTCGCGAGATGTTGGCTCCAAACCCGTTAATTTCTGTTGTGTAGCCCGAATACCGTCGGAGTCAGCCATAGATTCATAGGCTTCTAAGGCTTGCTGATAGTAGCTCGTTGCAGCCAAGACATTTCCTTCTTGTTGTTTAAGGCTGCCTAGTCCGAATAACGTATCTGCGATCGCAGAGTGATCATTAATCGCATTTAAATGGGGAATCGCCGCTCGGAAATGGGTTTCTGCCAGTTTGCGTTCCCCCACCACATTAAAATTGCGTCCCAATCCTAAATGGGCGGCGGCGCTCATACGCTGGTATCCCAATACGTCCGCTAAGCCAACCGCTCGTTGGTAAGTTTGAATGGCCAATTTCGGCCGCCGCTGCTTGGTGAGTTCTCGACCACGAGCCAGTAATCCTAAAATTTCTCCTTGGACCTGGGCTTCTAAATCAACAACTTTTGTGGTGTCCTGAGTACCTTGACTGCCTGAGGTTTGGGCCAATACAGGCGAACTTAGCTGAACTGACGAGCCCGCTAAACTCATCAGCGCAAAAACTGCAGCGAACCAGTGATGTCTCATCGCATCTCGTCCTTAATGTGTTTGCTTAGACGTCGTTTTCCGGGTCATCTGAGTCTGGGTTTTGAATTTCTTCCTTAAACCCCCGGATTGTTTTGCCCAAGGCCCCCCCAATTTCCGGAATTTTTTGGGGTCCAAAAATTAAGAGCGCTACGCCACCAATTATTGCGACTTCTAGCCACCCCAATCCAAACATCTTGATTCCTCGCTTACTGAATTAACCGATCGTAAAGATTGAGCTAATTCTAGCGCCTGGGGTCAGCACAACTTTATTAGTACGTCCTTATTGCTCACTCCCATCAATGCACCGGATTCGTTTCTGTTCTTAGGGATTGCTCATTGCATTCCATGTTGCTGCCGCATCTGAAACAGCTTGCTCCGTAGATTTTTGTCCAAGCATCGCTGCCTGAAGGTTTTCATAGATAATCCTTTGCAGCTCCGGTAAATTACGAATCACAGGAATCAAAACTTCTGTCTCCGGTAATTGTTCTGCACTAATTCGGCGAGCTGAACTTAATGGATCACTGCCTCCTGCTTCTGTCAATTCTGCTTGGTAGAGTTGCAATCCTTCTTTCGTTGAAGGAAGGACATTAGCTGCTTTTGCGAAAGCCAATTGATTTTCAGAATTAGTCACAAAAAGCGCAAAATCTAGGGATTCGGTGGGACTCTTGCTGCTTTTGGGAATGGTTAAATTCATGACGGCCACATTCTTTTTCCCTGTCTTGCCCGTTATCTGTGGGGCAGCGGCTGATACTGCGCCGACAGAAGGTGCATTTCTCTGAATCGTCCCTAAGAATTCTGCTCCTGTCGATAACAGCGCTGTCTGGCCTGATTGATAGAGTTCAATGCCATAGCGATGCCCTTGGGTTAAGACTTCGGGGGGCAATAGTTCTGCTTGGTAAAGATCGACCCAATATTGAAACGCTTTTCTCCCCGCTTCCGTATCAAAAGCCGCCTGACCATCTTTATCAATCAATTGCACACCCATTTGCACCAATGATTGCAAAACATCCCCGGTGTCTTCCGGTACAAATGTAATAAAAAAGCCGTACTTGCCCGTACGCTCCTTGATGTCGCGAGCTGTGGCCGCCAGTTCAGAATAGTTGCTGGGCACGGAGACATCTGCTTCCGACAAAATGTCCTGATTGTATATCGTGATATTAGTTGTTAAGTACCAGGGCAAACCAAAGCTCTGCTCCTCGTATTGATTCGCCAGCCAAATATTCGGTAAATAGCGATCGCGAGTTTCTGTTGAGACAATGTCGTTAAGGTTCAACCACGCATCTCGGGCGGCCAATTGAGAGGCAAAATCGGGATTCAGGTTCACCACATCGGGTGCCGTGCTTGCCGAAACTGCCGTGAGAATCTTGCTTTCCATTGCCGACCAAGGTACATCTACCCAAGTAATCTCGACAGTCTTATCTGTCTCATAGGTGGTGATCAAATCGTTGAAATAGTCAGTAAATTCTGGTTGAAGCTGCATCGTCCAAAACTCAATATCAGTCTCAGAGCTTGCCTGGGGACGTTTTTGGCAGCTAATCAGTCCACTTCCCAACAGCCCAACCAATAACCAACTGCCCCAACGATGTTTAAATTTGCACGCCATAATTTTGCTGAATATGATTTTCTGAAATCGTACTAATGTCTACGTAATCTCCGTGTTTTTTGGGTTTGGCTCACTGATTTTTAAACTTATGATGATGTCAAATTTAGTTTGGCAACATATTTTAAGCAATTGCCATCTAACAGCTAAGCCGTTATATCTAAGTACAGTTTATTGGTTAGAACCATGAACCGAGACGCTACTGACGCCCAATCAGTTGCCAGAAATAAGGGAGATTAAAAAATATATGGTTAGTGCCCTGCGCAACTTATTTGCCTCTCAATCTCAAGGAGTTGGGCTCGAAGTTACTTCCGATCGCATCAATATCGCCCAGGTTAAGAAGCAAGGGCAACAGTTTCGATTAAACCAATACGTGACGGTTGAGCTACCGGAAGGCATTTTCGAAGATGGTCATATTGATGATGCGCCGGGTTTAGCTCAGTTTATTCAAGATATTTTGCTCGAAAATAAAATTAAGACCCGTAATGTCGCTACAGCTGTCCCGATGCGGGAGGCCATTATTCGCCTAATTCCCATTCCCGCTGAACTGGATGAGCAAGAGCTGCGGGAAATGGTGTTGAATCACGAGGCTGGTTTATACCTTCCCTACCCTCGAGAAGAAGTAGATCTTGATTACCAAAAACTGGGTTATTTCATAGATGAAGATGGCATTGAGAAAATTCAGGTTTTGTTGGTTGCGACCAAGCGTGAAGTGACTGATCTTTATCTCGATACCTTTGCCCAAGCTGGATTAAACATTAAAGTGCTTGAGATTAATAGCTTTTCACTGATTCGGACGATTCGTGAGCAGCTAAGGCAGTTTGGTCCTACTGAAGCGGCAGTCTTGGTAGATATTGAATTTGATAGTACCGAAATTGCAATCGTGGTAGATGGTGTTCCTCAATTCTCCCGCACAGTGCCCATTGGGACTTTTCAGATGCAAAATGCACTTTCTCAAGCCATGAGTTTGCCCGCATCGAGAAATACCGAGTTACTTCAAACCATGACCATCCCTCGGACGCCTGCTGATCCTACTCATACAGGCGCTACTGGAATTAATCCCGGTATGGCGGCATTGATTCGCATCCTCGGCGAGCTTTCCGATGAATTGCGACGTTCCATCAACTTCTATCTGAACCAAAGCGGCAATTTGGAAGT
>JBCDHF010000427.1:0-4021 GCA_038750375.1 Cyanobacteria bacterium P01_H01_bin.15 | reverse complement strand
ACTTCTTGATCTCTGGAGAGCCTATAACTAAAAAACGTTTTGGCTGAACATAATTAACTCATTTGAAGCAACTTACAGCAGTTTATTGGTGTTGATTGGGGATCCATATAGTTGTTTGCTGAGCTTTTTCTGTTCGATCAGGCATTGTTTGGATTGTTGAAGATTCAGAACCAGCAGCGCTATATCGCTTGTGCTGGGCCAACCCACAATTGTTGGTGAATTACCGACCTATGCTTGTCCTCGTATCACTTAGGCAAATCCGATTTTTTGGTTATACCAAATAGTCAGATGTGCCATGTCTGTTCCACGCGATTCCTGCTACTGCATGTCTATCTGATTTGTAGAATAATTGAGTTAATAATTTACTCTTTTGCCTAAACACCTGAACTACCGTTTTCTAACCGCAATTAATTCACTATCGGAGTCAAATAACGATGAATTCATTTTTTCTCTTAGCAACCGCTGTTCCAAACACGATCTCTTGGGGACCACAGGTTGCTCTGGTGATGATTCTTTGTAATATTCTTGCGATCGCCTTGGGTAAAGCCGTCATTAAAGATGTTGGCGCTGGTCCGACTTTTCCCAAGCCCTATCGAGCGTTTTTTGGAGACATGGGCTGGCCGGCGTTACTGGCAACAACTAGCTTGGGTCATATTATTGGTGTGGGTGCAATTCTCGGTCTAGCTAGTACCGGTCTTCTTTGATTACCCGTTAGCGCGGTTGATTTCGCCAGTTCGCTTAGAACAGGGGATTATTTAAGTCGTCCATTCTCTGTTCGACCGCGCTCAGCTCTTCATAACAGTAGCAATCGTTATTCTTGGGATTGGCTAGACATCATGGCGCCAAGCTGGGCTGTCAATGATGGTCAGGTCCCAAGTTTTTTTGTATCGGTCTACCGGGTCTCGTGGAGACTGATCTCCATGAGCGAAGGAAGAATTATATAGCTTTCGCCAGATCGCTTAGGACACTTCTGATTTTGAGTTGCCTAATTCTAGAGCGTTCTGGCACATAGCCGCTCCCTTACGAAGATGTCAGCTACTATACTTCCTAGTTCATCCTTTCAACTGTGCAACATCCGTCAATGACATCAAAAAAATTCCAGAGATGTCGAGAAGACTTTGTCTGTGAGAATTGTGGTGAATTTGTTCAAGGTACCGGTTACACAAACCACTGTACCCGATGCCTCTGGAGCAAACATGTCGATATTAATCCTGGAGATCGTGCGTCTCTTTGTGGCGGTCGGATGAGACCAGTTGCTGTTGAGACCAAAAAAGATTCTTATATCATTCTTCACCGATGTGTTATTTGCGGTTTCGAACGACGCAACAAAGTCTCAAGTAACGATAATTTCGAGACGCTCTTACAGATTGTCGCCAATAGGGGAGACGAAGATTCCGATGGCTGATAGGACGGTACGGTGCCTGGTTCATTCAGAGTTTTGCATCGACTGTGCCGGTAGGCTAGTTCCTGCGATCGCAACCCCGAGCAAAATCCCCAGTCCGGCAAACACTGTCTGAGCAGTGGGAATTTCGGCAAAAATCCACCAGCCGAGCAAGCTTGCCCCCAAGGGCTCAATCAAAATCGTCAATGTCAAAAGGGTTGGCGAAAGCCAGCACACCGCCCAGTTAAAGCTTGTATGGCCGATAACTTGGGAAATAATTGCCAGTCCGGCAACACAGCCATAGACGATCCATGGGTAGCCGCCATAGCCCTGACCCCAAAGAAAAGGCAGGGGAAAGAGCGCCAGGGCTGCGGTGGAATAGGCGATCACAATTAAGCTCGAAAGACTTAATCCCCGGATCTGGGCTGAGCGAGAGCAAAGTAAATAAAAACTGACCAATATGGCGGCCAAGGTCGCAAGCAGCGATCCCAGGAGCGGTTGACTGCCAGCCACCCCTGTATTGTCAATAGCAATGAGAAAACTACTGCCAATCGCAATCCCAATACCTAGCCAAGTTAAGCGATTCGGTCGTTCCCCCCAACCCAGTGCACCAAATAAACCCACCCACAGCGGGTTTGTGGTTACCAATACTGTTGAAACTGTAATCGACGTAAACATTAGCGATGCAATCCACAAGACAAAATGGGCTGCTAAGCAAAGGCCGGCTGCAATCGCCCAATAAATGCTTTTGCGATCACAAGCATCTCGAGCGACATTCCGCCAAGCAGGAAGTACAAATAGTGCACTAATGAGCAGTCGTCCGGCCGCGAGAAATAGACTAAAGGCTAATCCGGGTGGGGTTTCAGCATTTGCGATCGCCAGCCGGACAAAAATTGCCGCAGTTGAGACTGAAAACACCCCAACACAGAGAATGCTCAGGAGTTTCCACTGAGGTGGGCGCTTTATCAAAATCCAGTATTTCTCCCAAATATTAACCTGAAGATCATTTCTGAATACTTGTTAGTGTTTTCTGCGGATTGAAAACTTTTCAGGCGTTGGCAGCGTGTCCTAATGTTTTGCAAAGACGCTGAAACCGACAATTAAGGATGTCGTAAACGATTGGGTGAAAGCCATACATCATAGTCGTCTTCCATCGGCATTTTTGGGCAGGCTCCATTCTTGAGGTAGAGAAGAAGATGTTTAATTTTTCAAGTAGGGTTTAAGCTGAGGGATGATTTGCACAGTACGAGCTTGTTGTCCCATGCTGTTGAGGTGATGCCGTGTGTCGAATAAATCTTTCTTCGGGCGCTGTCCGTCTCTGGGAGAACCGATTACCGGAACATTGTTGTCTTGATAAAAAGCTTGTACACGTTCAAAAAATCTTTGTGCTTCTGGTTTGGCATACGTATCGCCTTCTAAGATATTGGGCCAAGTTGTCAGAATCTGAATTTGATGCTGTTGACACCATTGAATAAAAGATTCTAATGTTCTGAAATTACTGTGTAGTGATTCTGACCCTGTGAATTCAAACGGTTCTGAATTTTCGACACGGGCAATTTGCTCAGGACGTCTTGCATCAGCAACATTATTGGTTTCATCACCAAATTGATTAAGGGTTTTACTGCTATATCTATCTTTCTGCAGTTTTTTGGGCTTGAACTTGGCTCGCCAACCGGCTTTTAGTCGCTCGGTCGAAACCCCCATCAGCATTTCCAACTGGGTCAGTGAGGAAACGGTCCAAAAATAACCCGGATCTCGGGACCATAGGAAGTCGAGAAACGTGGGTCGTAGGCGCGATCGCAAAATGTAGAGTTCGTATTCCAAGGGCAGTAACACTGTGTCTCCAGGAGCCAAAAAATCCTGTTGTGCTCGCCAAAGCAAGTAGCTCAAACTTAGACCGCCTTGAGTTGCCCCGTTAAGACAGGAATAGTCGAGCGCAGCATTGATTTGTTGACAACTAAATCCAAATAATCCGTTGGAACCGGCAACAATCACTAATTTCGGAGAGCCTAATTCTTTTGCAATTTCTGTCTTCTTGGCGTAAATATCCCCAATCCATTGAGACGTGACAGTGGGTGCTCCAGCCTGCCCCCAGACTAGAGCCGACCAAATTCCCCAACAAATTACAACCGTGATAGCCAGGGACATTAAATAGTGAAAAAAACGGGCATCACTCATGTTCTGTCTGCTAGTCGCTAGCTCGGAATCGGTTCTGCTGACTGGGCGAGGGGTAATCATTTGGGGCCACCTAGCTAACACCCAATAAGGTAGTTTTGCCTTTCATCGGTTTTCTGGCTCGTTGACAAAGCGACCATCTATCAGCATAAGCAACAGCGGCGCTTAAGTTAGGCAATTTAAGAGCAGAAGTGCTCTAAGCGCTTCGACGGGGGACTTTAGGAGCAATTTGGTTACACTTAATCTTCTATGCTGATGCGCTGAGCCTGAAGCTCATTAAGCTGTTGATCAGCTTTTTGAAATTCCTGGTAGTAATAGCGAGCCCGTTCTCCATCCGTCGCTAAATTCAAATTTTGCCATTGGTTCAAACAATAGCGTCGGTAGTTCTCGCAAGCAATTTGCTCAATGGTTGCGATCGCCTCCTGGATCTGAACCGTTGCTCGGAAAATATCCGCTTCTGTCTTT
>JBCDHF010000426.1:0-4063 GCA_038750375.1 Cyanobacteria bacterium P01_H01_bin.15 | reverse complement strand
GCCGCGATCAATCCAAAATTCCCAGCCCCCTTGATCCACAATTGCACAACCTTGATTATTTGAATCGCCTTCCGTCACGTTTTTTCGCCCGGACCTCAAATTTGCCTAGACATCATTATCTAGGCTTTCATCCGGCGAATCTCGGAATAAAAAGTTGCACGGAGTACTTCCCCCGCCTTCTTGGTGGTGGAGCTACGCAGTCGTAGATTCTGGCTGTCGGACGTAGCAAACCAAATTTTTTCATTCATTTCCAATTCCCCTGCAAATAACTGCACATTCAGGGCGCCGGTATCTTCCCACCAAAAATGTCCGGTAGCAGTAGACCCATTCGCAAGCCGTTGAAAAACCTTCCCTTCCGCAGTGTCTGGTTCGGAGTCTCCACAAAAAACCATCAGAGCACTACCTTGCTCCAAGGACTTCTTCGCCCAATCCGAGGAATTGTCAAAAGCAATCTCCCAAGCCGCCAATACGGACATCTCTGGAAATTGTTTTTTGGCTTCTGCGATCACAGCATGATCCACTGCCAAATCAGTCACGGCTAACGTCGCTTTACTATTCGCTTCACCCGGAGAGTCAATGCCATAATTCGTTCGCTGGGCAAACCAATCACCAGTACAGTGTTCCAGGAATTCCTTAAGGGTCATAGCGTAAACAAATAAATCACTTGTAGGGTCAATTTTGGGCACTGACAAAGACTCGCCGCGCAGAGTTACTGCTGCTTTGCGATCACCTGCAACGAAAGAGTTGCCGCAGCCTGCACATTAGGATGCTCATCTTTTTCAAGATAACGAAGTGCCGACTCCGCCTTAGAAGACGGGGAAATCTTACCCAACGCTTCAGCTAAACGCTGCCGCACCAACCAATCGTCTGACTGGGCAAATCGTAACATCGAATCTACAGCATGCTGGGCGCCAATTTCGCCGAGTGCGCCGAGCGCAGCCTGCTGCATGATGCTTTGATCAGAATCTAGAGCTTCTAATAAAACTTTTTCGGCTTCAGGATTTTTAAGAGAACCCAACGAAACGGCGGCCGAGAAACGCACCAGCCACTGAGTATCTTCATAAAATGCTCGCACCAACGGTTCAAATGCCCGAGGGTCCTCTAAATAACCCAGCGCACCTGCCGCATCCGCCCGAATCCCATAGTCCGGATCGGTTTCAAGCAAACGGACCAAAATTGGGAAGCACTCATCCGTTTGCTTAACACCCAAGGCAAACACTGCCATTGAGCGAACCTGCAGAACCTCATCATTCAATACTTTTTTAATAAGCGGTACCGCCTCTTCTGCTGGCACTCCACGCAAAGCCGCCAACGCCACCATCCGCTTCCCAGAGCTCTCGTGCTCTAGCTGCTGGGAAATTTCACTTAATGTTTGGGGAACCATGGTGCACTCTATTGTTATTGTTAAGAACCGTTAAATGAATTTTAAGCAAATTCCCGTTGCACTCACAGATCAAGCGGTGGCAAGAAACCCCATAGATTTCTGAAAAATGACCCTTCAGTTTTGATCAATGAGACCCCAATCAGATTTTGGGCAAAAAATCGCGATAGGCTATGGAGAGACCCTCTATCAATTGCCATGCCTGCAACTCAAGCGTCTGCGACAGTCCCCAAATTAGAGCCGCTTACAGCCAACTGGCAACAAAAAGTAGCCGCTTTCAATGGGACGGATACCCTCACTGAAATTTGCTATCCCTCTTCAATTTCCGAACTGCAATCTGCGATCACGAATGCCGCTCAAACCAAAACGCCTGTTATGGCAACCGGCAATGGCACCAAGTTGGATTGGGGCGGGCTGCCGGAGAATCCGCGCCAACTGATTTGTACTCAAAATCTCGACAGGTTAATCGAACATGCGCGCAACGATTTGACTGTCACGGCAGAAGCGGGCCTTAAACTCGGTGATTTGCAAGCACAGCTAGTAGAAGCGGGACAGTTCTTACCCCTAAATCCCAGCTACGCTCAGAAAGCAACTCTCGGCGGTGTGGTTGCAACAGCGGATACAGGCAGTTGGCGACACCGTTACGGCGGGGTTCGGGATTTATTATTAGGCATTGAGTTTGTCCGTGCTGACGGCGAACTGGCGAAAGCAGGCGGTCGGGTAGTCAAAAACGTTGCTGGCTATGACCTGATGAAGCTTCACACTGGCGCCTATGGCACCCTCGGTGTGATCGCCACATTGACTTTCCGTACATACCCACTACCGGAAGCCAGCGAAACGCTCGTAATCACCGGCGAAATTGAGTTCCTGATGACTCTCCTAAAGACCCTTCGCAATTCTTCTCTCACGCCAACGGTTGTTGATTTTTTGTCTGCGTCTGCCTTGAAACGCTGTGAACTGGGGAAGTCCTCTGCGGGGATTTTAATCAGGTTCCAAACAATTCCAGAAAGTATTGTGCAACAGCGCAAACAGCTAGCCATTTGGAGCAAAGAACTTAGCCTGACTTTAAGCACGCTCGAGCCTGAGCAGGCACAACAGTTTTGGCTAAATTACTCTGTTTGCACCCGTGAAGATAGCAACATCCTTCTGAAAGTCGGCGTATTGCCGTCTACGATCGCAACGGTCCTGACTACCTGGCAGACCCTTACAGATAATCACGGGTGGAGTTTGTTTCACGGCGGTAGCGGCATTGGCTATTTAGGGATTAATACCAGTCAAGCTCGCAGCCATTGGCTTTTGGAGATGCGCGAGCAGTGTAAACAGGAATGCGGCTATCTGACTCCGTTGCGCGCTCCGATTCCCTGGAAGCAGCAGGCGAACGATGTAGATTTATTACCCACAGCCAAATCAGCACAGCTCATCAAACAGCAGTTTGACCCAGATAATCTATTCAGCCCCGGCCGCATGTAGCCAGTTTAATCTCTACGTCGCTGACCAAGAAAGAGCTTTCTCCAGTCTGGTGCATGACTTACTCCGACAAATTTCGCTTTCATAAAACAGAGAACGCCAGCATTTTTGCCAAATCATCATGACCTCATCGCCCCCGACCAACGGTTTCGACTCGCAAAATCCTCCGCCTCAGTCGGTCATTGATAGCTGCGTTCACTGTGGATTTTGTTTATCAACTTGTCCGAGTTACCGGGTGATCGGAAAAGAGACCGACTCTCCTCGGGGGCGCATTTACCTCATGGACGGGATTAACAAAGGGGTCGCCAGTTTTGATGCCACAACGACCAGTCATTTTGATTCCTGTTTAGGGTGCCTGGCCTGCGTTAGCACCTGTCCCTCGGGGGTTGCCTACGATCAACTCATCAGCGCGACCCGCTCCCAGGTCGCACGAAACCAGCCTCGCCCGCTGCCACAAGGGCTATTGAGAACGATAATCTTTAACCTTTTTCCCTACCCCGAACGCCTGAAAACCGTTTGGTCCCCGCTCTGGCTCTATCAAAAGACCCTGCAGCCTCTGATTCGTAAATTTGATTTAGTTTCAAAGTTTTCACCCTCTCTGGGCGCAATGGAAAGTGTTCTACCGCCCATCAGTTTGAAACCCCCGAAGGATTTTCCGACTGTTGTTCCGGCCAAAGGTCAAAAACGCTATCGCGTTGGCATGATACTCGGCTGCGTTCAACGTCTTTTTTTCGATGACGTCAACACAGCAACTCTACGGGTGTTAACCGCCAACGGCTGTGAAGTCGTCATCCCCAAATCACAAGGGTGCTGTGCGGCGCTGCCAGCTCACCAGGGAGAGACGCTCCAAGCCCAGGCCCTCGCTCGACAAATGATTGATAGTTTTAAAGACACGGACGTTGACTTTGTGATCATTAATGCGGCTGGCTGCGGTCATACGCTCAAGGAATATGATCACATTTTGGCGGATGACCCGGACTACCACGAATCCGCCCAGCAGTTTTCAGGCAAAGTCAAGGACGCTCAAGAATTTTTGTGCACGGTGGGTCTCAGCACGCCTTTGTCAGCCATTACGCCGGAACAGTTCACCCTGGTTTACCAAGATGCCTGCCACCTTCTCCATGGGCAGAAAATCAGCCTGCAGCCCCGACAGCTTCTTCGCCAGATTCCAGGAGTCACTCTTAGAGAGCCTATCGATGCGGCGCTGTGTTGCGG
>JBCDHF010000425.1:0-4078 GCA_038750375.1 Cyanobacteria bacterium P01_H01_bin.15 | reverse complement strand
CTCATTTCTGAAGATGAGGACATGCTGCTAGCTCTAACTACCTATGGTGATTTCGTACCAGTTTGCGCGGACGGAATTGATTCCTTACGGTAGACGCTCAATTTCGCAATTTAATGTCCTGGCTTTAGTTTGAAAGCTATCTGCCTTCGTCATGGCCTGTTTATGGACGAGGGTTTTTTATTGAAGACTTTAGTGGTTGCAGGACTCGCTAAAATAGTAACTAATCTCTTGCTTCGGAGTTTTAATTAATTATGGTAGCGTCTTCAAATTCCGCCACTCAGGGTATTCGTGTAACCGAAACTGCCCGTGTCCATCTGGAGCAACTCTGCCAGCAACAGGGTTCGGAATTGCTATTGAGGGTGGGGATCAGTCAGGGGGGCTGTTCGGGTCTGTCTTACAAGATGGATTTTGAAACTCCTGATCAGGTTCAACCTGAGCGTGATGATGTGTTTGACTACGATGGATTTCGCATTGTTTGTGATCGCAAAAGCCTATTGTATTTGTATGGTCTCGAGTTGGACTACAGTAATGCACTCATTGGGGGGGGCTTCCAATTTACGAATCCCAATGCCAATCAAACCTGTGGCTGTGGTAAATCTTTCGGAGTGTAGACATAAAATCAATGACTCAAGAAACGGCAACTCCGACTGCGTTTGAGCAGGCGTTAGAGCGATATACTGCGGGCGAAAGTGCGGCAACATTATTGCCTGTCTTTAAGGAGCTCTGTCAGCAGTTTCCCAAGAGTGGAGCGCTGTGGAGCTGCCTGGCCTGGCTATATTTATTGGAAGATCAGGGTGATCGCGCTTATAAGGCTGCCACTAAGAGTGTCAAGCTGGAACCTCAGTCTCCGCAGCATCACGTCAATTTGGTCTTGGCGATGTTGGTCACAGGTCAAAAAGGGGTGCGTAAACATATTGAGCTGGCTCAACGCATTATGTCTATGAATCCAGAGGTGCGCTCTGAGGTGGAGGAGAATTTGGCCGATGGTTTGGCGCGTAAACCCGATTGGCCGGAAATTAACCGAGTCCAGGCCTGGTTGGCGGAAGGATAATTCATGGGGCAGAAGATTCGGCTTATGGGGCTCACGGCTGATGATTTTCGCCATCCCCTTGATCGAGAAGCAACCCGCTCTCTGCGGCAACTGCCAGGATTGGATCTGGCGGTGCGTAATATGTTGGGACCTGTGGGGGAACGTTTTTTCTATCTCAATAATATTTCTGCCAGCGTATTGGTGGGTGAAAAGCAACTACCCCATCTCTATCAGCTTTTGACAGATGCTTGCGCCATTCTAGATTTAGAACCGCCGCAGTTATATGTCCAGCAAAATCCGGTGCCAAATGCCTACACGTTTGCGATGCGTGGCCATCAGCCTTTTATTGTGCTGCATACCTCTTTAATTGAGCTTTTAACGCCAGCTGAGATACAGGCGGTCATTGCCCATGAATTGGGCCATCTCAAATGTGAACATGGCGTGTATTTAACCTTGGCTCATCTAATGGTTTTAGCTGCCAATCTCTTGCCGGATTGGGGGGTTGTGTTGGCACAATCTCTACAGCAGGAGCTGATGGCGTGGGTGCGGTGTGCTGAATTTAGTTGTGATCGCGCAGCTTTATTAGTGAGTCAGGAACCGCGTACGGTTATGTCCGTGTTAATGAAATTGGCCGGAGGGTCCCCGACATTGGCACCGCTCTTAAATCTAGATGCCTTTATCGAGCAAGCACGGGCTTATGAGGAGATGAGTCAAGATCCTCTGGGGGAATTGCTTCGCGAAGCTCAGACAGCCCAACTGTCACACCCGGTTCCTGTTTTGCGAGCCCGAGAAATTGAGCGCTGGGCTAGTTCCGTTACGTTTGAATCGTTGCTGGCTGCTCAAGAAAGCGGCTATAATCGAAAAGCCAAATTTAAGGGCGGATGGCGAAATTGGTAGACGCACCACACTCAAAATGTGGCGGCTTCGGTCATGCGAGTTCGAGTCTCGCTCTGCCCATAATCTAATTTCTGATGAGTAAGCGTATTGACTGAAAGGTTAGTGCGTTTTTTGCTGTATGGCAGATGTCTCTGTTCGTCGGCATGATGGTAGTTGCCTCCGCACTTTTGTTTCCCCAAACTCCAGCGCTATGCTTCCCAGACGCTTCACCAGTATGACGATCGGCCGAATTTATTTATTGGGGTCGGTTGTTCTCTTTGCGATCGCGAATGCGTTAGTTCGAGTTTTGATTGAGGTGGGGAGCGAAAACCCCATTGATGGCCGGAATCCCATTTCTTTTTGTAATGTTCTGTTTGTAGGCAATCTTTGTGCCTTAGCGGTTTTTATGGTGTGGTTTGCCCCTCAGTTACGGAGCACGGTCTTGAGCAGATTGCGAGCCCGTGAATGGTTCTCTATGACCTTGGTGGCGCTCTTTGGGGGCGCCATTGCGCCAGCTTTTACCTTTATTGCCTTGGGGTTAACTGCCGTAAATAATGTCGTTCTCTTGGATAATATTGGACCCCCCGTAAATTTGGCACTGTCAGTTTGGCTGTTGGGTGAACGGGTTAATACTTGGATTGTGTCTGGTGCGGCGCTAGCATTTGTCGGCGTCGTGATCACGATTTGGCTGCAGCCTGCTGATGCGGAAATCCTGATGGGAATTGGGGGGATGAGTATGGGTCGGGGTGAAACTCTGGCCATTATGGGTGCGATCGCAGGCGCGATTGCCGCGATTATCAGTAAAAAGTCATTGGTAGCAGTGCCCTCGAGTTTATTTTTGATTTATCGTACAGCGTTGGGATCACTTATTTTCGGGGCGTTGGCAATTCATTTTTTTGGGATCGGCCATTTTCAGGATGTGCTTGCCCCCCAACTCTGGCGATGGATGATAGTTTACGGCGGCGTGATCGTGGCTGGCGGATTTTGGTTAGAGCTGGCGGGTCTGCGCCGGGTCTCTGTCGGGGATTTTTCTTTGATAAATGCGTTTAGTCCCCTGGCTGGAGTCTTGGCCGCTTATTTTTTGCTGGGGGAAGCTCCCAATCTTGGACATTATTTGGGGGGGTCGATCATTCTGCTCGGTTTGGTTTGCAATCACTGGGGTCTGCTCAAGCGTGATCGCAAACAAATGACAAATCCCCCTGAGCTCGATATGGGCTTCAAGGGGATTTAGTTAAAAAATTGCCGGCGCAACTACTTTCAATCTGCCAAGCTTGTCAGTTGACTCAGTTAATGGCTCGATAAGGCCATACTAGCTGGCTGTTAGCAGACGATTTCGCTGGATATTGGGTTGCAGCAATCGTTTGAGACGCCGACGTTCGGAGAGCAGACCTTGTAAATCCGGCATCTCCCCATGGCAATGGCGACAGTACCAGTACACGTGCCGCTGGGAGCTGACGCAGCGCACTAAATCAGACGAACAACAGGGACACTGAACACTCATGGGTTTGACCTCATCGGATTACTACAGATGGTCAGGTGGGGAGGCAAGAAACTTAGAAGGTTGCACTCACAATTTCGCGAGCCGGTGTTGACTGAGATACCGCTTCCGGAGCTGGTGATTGGGGGAGTAAAGACAATTCACGAGCCATCAGGACTTCAATTCCTTGCTGAATAGCTTGCTCAATCTGGAGTAAGCGCTGACCACAGGGAGCATAATTTGCGGTGCGGGCAGACTCAGAACCGTAGCGGTGAGGCACACGGTCTAGAACATAGCGGAATAGTCGTTGTTTTTTCGAAGGGTCAGTGAGGAAAAAGCGCTGACAATCGGGCTCAGAGTGACAAGCTAACGTTGCCTCTATCTCCAAAACCACAATTTCTTCGGTCAAGTTGATTAATTCGTTAGACATTCAATCTAGATTGCGATAACCGCTGAGGTTGCTTGGCGTAAGAGCAGAAGTTACTGTTTCTGCCTCTTCTCTAATTTAGTCGCCTCACTTAATGTACGACTACTTATCTTAGGATTGCGCAAAATCTATTCAAATATATTTACGAACTGTTGGTGAGTCTACTGCAATCGAAACTACAACTACCCAGTCCTGAATTTCAGAAGATTCTAAATTAAGTATTAATTGTTGAGGGCTTAGCCCGCCTGACTCTGTTTTTTGTGCGCTG
>JBCDHF010000424.1:0-4090 GCA_038750375.1 Cyanobacteria bacterium P01_H01_bin.15 | reverse complement strand
GATCTAAATCGTTTGAAGCGTACGATGTATTCCAAAAATTTCGTTACTTTGTAGGAAGAAAAATCGGCTGATCATTTAAGCTCCAACTAAACCCTTATAGAACTATAAAGATTGCCAATGGAAGAGAGCGTCTCCAAGCGAAAAAGCGCTTCCGCGTTGGTCGCCGACTCGGTATCTCGTAGCGATTATGTTGATAAATCCGTTGATATTCAAGCTTATTTTATTCTGATTGGCGATGATTTTCAACGGGTCGCATTATTAAACCAAGAAGTGTGTCGGATTGGTCGTCATCCCATTTGCGAAATTAGTCTCAACAAAGACTACTTATCACGCTTCCATGCGTCAATTGTTCGACGAACCGATCAAGGGCATTATTCTTATTGGTTAATCGACGGCGATCTAGAGACTCATAAGCCGAGTAGTAATGGGGTCTTTATTTCTCGTACGAAGGTGCACACTCACCGATTACGCCACGGTCAAATTATTAACATTACCAAGCGAATCCAAGCGCTATTTTTGCTGCTAGCTCCTCAGGAAACACCATCCACTCTTCCAGAGGGAACTCTCGACGCCGATGGACATTACCTGGGCGCAACACACCTGTATTGGGCGACAAAAGCTTATAACAATACAATTGGATACGAGCGTGAGCATTGTTCTGTCATCAGATTAGAGCGGTCTTCAATGTCTCCTTGCCACACAACTGACCCGTCATACCGGCTTCAAAATTATTTGTTCAGTCCTCTGGTTCGAAGTCTGCAGGATAATTTGAAATACTTTTACAGTCACGCTAACCACAGGCTTCGGCGTGCCCGAGAAAAAAAGCAATTCCTGGCATTTGTTTTTTTGGATTTGTGCTTTCTAGATGCGGACAACAATGCGCCCTTAGTCGATCTTTCGCCTGAGCTTCGGCTAATCTTACACAACTGCTTTCGTCATTTGTTGCCGACGACTGACGAAGTGATTGAGCTGGGCAGCGATCAATTTGTAATTATTTCTAACAGTCTCAAGACCCAGGGCATTTGCGAGCGGTTTATCTATCAGTTGCGGACTAAAGTTACTCAGGGACTATCGCTCCGAACCTCGATCTTTGCCAAAATCGAAGTCAATTATGGTCACGCACTATTTCCCAAAACGGGCATTAAATTATCGGCTTTAGTCGAATCAATCCGCGGTCAATTACAACAGCGGGCGAGTAAAAGTCTGCCCCAATTGGCTAAGTCAACGCTCTCTAATTTAAACAGCGCTAAAACAACCCATCGCCCCAAGACCTATCTCGAAACCCAGTTTATTCGAGCAATCAAAGAGCAGGAACTTTATCTACATTATCAGCCAGCTATCAATCTTAAAGAAGGTTGCATCGCGGAAGTTGAATCGTTTATTCGTTGGCGACACCCTAAATTGGGCGTTGTATTACCGTCTCAATTTATTCCAATTTTGGACCGTTCCGATCTGTCCATGCTGCTTCTAGATTGGACTATTAATAAGGTATGTCGGCAGATTCAAGTGTGGTCATCTGACGGTTTATTTAAAAGCCGTATTACGGTTAATGTGAGCTCTGCTCAGCTGCATCATTCGAGTTTTTTAACGATTGTGAGTTCTGCGCTGGAGTCTTCTGGCATTGCGCCTCAATTATTGGGTCTAGAAATTACATCGGGCACGATTAGCTTCGACCTGGCTGCTTCCCGCCAAAAAATTCAGTTTCTGATGAATCTGGGCGTGTCTTTAATTATCGATGATTTCAAGGGGCACCAGTTAGAGTTTTCTTTAATCGAAG
Source organism: Cyanobacteria bacterium P01_H01_bin.15 (assembly GCA_038750375.1). Taxonomy (GTDB): domain Bacteria; phylum Cyanobacteriota; class Cyanobacteriia; order Cyanobacteriales; family JAAUTE01; genus JAAUTE01. The sequence goes on along the minus strand of JBCDHF010000424.1, from coordinate 2,313 downwards.
ATTTACCCATTTCGTCTCTTAAGATTGATAAGTCTGTGACGCAATTGGACGATTCACTAGTTATGGTTCCGTTGATGTCTCGGATTCAAGACTTTGGCCGCACTCAAGATATGGTGGTCACAGCTGAAGGGGTTGAAAATTCTGCCCAACTTCAGAGATTGGAGACTTTATCTTTAGACCAGGCTCAGGGATATCTTTTCTGCCGTCCCGGTCGAGCCGAGCAGCTAGCCCAATACATTGTTTCTCATTCTTTTTAGTGCGCGTTTCTGGTCTGATAGCATAAGCCTTCGCCAGATCGCTTAGGACACTTCTGGTGTTAAGTTGTCTAATTCGAGAGCGTTCTGCCCCGCAGCCCGCACTCACCTTGCAAAGGTGGCGATTGCTATAAACGCTACATTAAATCTCTAACGTTGCTCTTTCTGAGATTGAGCAGCCAGAAATTCATTAACCTCATCCGCTTGCGGCAGACTTGCGATCGCGCCTGGGCGCAGTGTTGTCAGAGCACCCACTGCATTCGCGTAGCACACGATGTCTTGAACGACTGACTCAGAGAGCTCCTCTTGTCGCTGAGTTAATTGAGCAATAATGCCCGCTACAAACCCGTCTCCAGCGCCAGTGGTGTCTACCGTGGCCACAGAAAAGGGCGCGATTTCTCCGGCAAAGGCGTTCAACCAATAGCGGGTTGGCGCGTCTCCCCCTCCAGTCACAAAAACCCCCTTTAAGTGCGGTAATTTCTGAGCGATCGCAGAGGCTTGCTGGCTCCCAAATAGCCATTCTGCTTCTTCTTCTGAAAGCTTCAAATAGTTAACAGCCTCCATGATTTCTGCAATGCAGTTCGGGGCGATGGCGGGATCTTGCCAAAACTGCGATCGCCAATTTATGTCCATGAATACGGACGCTTTATTTGCCTTTGCTAACTGCAGCGCTCGATGAACTGCTTTTTGCGATCGCGGATAGGCTAATCCAATGGACCCGATTACTAAAAACTGGGCTGACTGAAACAGGTCCTCGGGCAAGGTCTCTGATTCTAAATAGGCATCTGCAAACTCAGCCGCTGTCCGGGGTGTTTCGCTTATGAAGCCACCAAATTTGCGATCACCGGAACGATCGTGCACCACTTGCACTTTTCGAGTCGGGGCTAGGGCGGTTTGCTGAAGTCCCTGAAGATTGACGCCTTCTGCTGCCATACAAGCTCGCAAATCCTGCCCCGCGGCATCCTGTCCAATACAGCCGACAAATGCCGTCAAGGTTCCCAAACGGCTCAAACCACAGGCCACATTCGCCGGGGCTCCACCCGGCAACGAAACCATTGAATCGCCATCGTCCACCGCCGCCATTAAGCAGTCAAATAAAATTTCACCCAAACAAATTGCAACCACCATGATTTTTAAGTTTTTTTGAACTTGCTTAAAAAAAGAAAAAGATTATGACTATCTGTCTTTTCTGGCGCGATTAAACGCCTAAAATTCCCTACCTACATGCCATCGAACCAATTGATGAAAATCAATGAGAATTATTGTCAATTCAATGAAATCTCGTAGAATGAGTGAGTGCATGTACTCAGGGGAAATTATGGCTACTAGCCAATATCGTTCGACCAATGCCCTGTCTGATCGCGAGCTGCAGATTGTAGAGTTGGTCGCCACAGGTCTTACAAATCAGGAAATCGCGCTTCAGCTTGATATTAGTAAACGAACTGTCGATAACCACGTTTCCAATATTTTGGATAAAACCGTGACCCAGAACCGGGTTGAGCTGGTACGCTGGGCTCTTACGTGGGGGAAGGTTTGTTTAAACGATGTTAATTGCTGCTCGCTTCCATTAGCAGAGAACGTTTCTGACCCAGTTTAGGCGGGTGTCGCAGTCGATCTAAATTATTGATATCTGTTTAAATCCAATAATCCCGGCTCATTTTTATCAAAGAATCTGTCCTACATGGCCACCGCTTATTTCTTTTCCAGTCAAAGCTAAATCAATCGACGGTCAGGGGAGCAATTGAGAGAGGACGAATTGATCTTGGTAATGATGACTCATTAGCAGCGAACATCGAATTCGAGCAATGATGGCAAGAAAAAAATTGCTCATGGACCCTTGCTAACTGGGATAGTTGCTCTGAGCTTCCATTTATGGGCTTAGCCATTGCTTAGGGTGTCCTGTGAATATCCTTCGTGGGGCACCCTTTTGCAAGGCGTTTAGGTTTTGCATCTAGAGAAAATGGGCTTTTCTAGCCTTCTGGATGCCCCTATGATTAATATTCAAATAATTTAGGCCGCCCATCGCTTCAATTGGTCTTAAACCTTGATTTAAAAAAGG
>JBCDHF010000423.1:0-4100 GCA_038750375.1 Cyanobacteria bacterium P01_H01_bin.15 | reverse complement strand
GCCAATCTCCCTGCCAGTCAAAGGGATAAAAGCCGTAATAATTTTCTTTGCTACGATCGCGGACTTGCGTCGCTTCTTGAATCGCTTGTCCGGTACTGGGGACTTCCAGGGCACCTGGCTGAAAATAGAGCGCAAACAGAACAATCCGAGCCCACCCTTTAGCGCGGTTTTCGGGCGTGTCTCTCTCATCTGTAAAAATGTTGTCGCGACTATGAAATAACAAGGGTTTGGGATCTTCCCACAAAATCTCCGGCGGCTGTTGGGGAATGTGGATGAGGGTGTCAGTCACCAACAGCGATTTCGAAGCTTTGTGGAAGAAAACAGTTTCCGCAAAGGGGCCAATCCCTAACTGAATGGGTCCTAGGGTTGCGTAGTCAAAATCGCGAGCAAAAGGCGTTTCGGCTGAATTCGCGGGCAAAAACTGGGTTCGACTGAGCGGAAACCCGAGCCAACTCAACGGTAAATTCAGCGGAAAACTCCACTGGTCTGGCGTGACATAGACCTGCGCTTCCGGACAGGCACGGGCAAAGGGACCGACAAAGACTTTATGTTCAATGCCGGAAACTGTGGCGTGAATAATATATTTGACGCGACCATAGCGAGATTCCAGCCTACGCAGTTGGGATAAACATTCTGCGGTGGGGGCAACCGGTGCATAAACTAACAGTCCACCGGCACCTAAGCGCACCACAATCATGCGGATGGGCACGATCACGTAAAAAATGCCTTGGACCTGCTCAAATACCCAAACCGCGTCCGGCACAATTTCCCGACGGAGAGTTCGTCGTTGTCCGTAGGGATAAAGGGGGACTACCGGCCAAAATGGCCAGCGGCGTTGGTCGGCATGAGTCATGGGCAATTCGTGGCGATGAACAGGCGCAATATCCAGAACATCTTATAGCAATCGCCGTCTTGCTAAGGGATTGGTTCCGTGCCAAAACGCGTTTAAATTAGGCAGCTTTAAGCAAGTCTCCAAAGCGATCGGGCGAAAGCGACAATGCCTTGTCTGGCGGTCATGAATTGCTGAAACTGGTTTTAACGCGGTGCCTGTTTGTGGGGTCCCGTGAGACGATCTCCCCATTTTGCGATTGCATCCGCCAAAACTTCTTGCCCTTGGGCAACGGATTCAACTTGGAACAGCTGGGCACGGAGCTGGCCAGCGCCAGGGAAACCGTGGCAATACCAGGCTAAATGTTTGCGAAATTGCCGAATTCCGCGATTACCTTTGGTGGTCCAGAGCCCTTGTAGATGTTCCTGAGCACAGGTCAGTCGTTCTCGCAGCGTGATTGGCTCGGGCACTTTGCCGGTTCGGAGAAAATAATCAATTTGCCCGACCAAAAAGGGGTATCCAAGGGTGCCACGGGAACACATCACGCCGTCAGCTTGGGTGATTTCGAGGCAGTTTTCCGCTGCATCCACTGAAAAAATATCGCCGTTAGCAATGACCGGAATCGACAAATAGGCTTTGACTTTGGCAATCCAGTCCCATTGAGCCTTGCCTTCATAGCCTTGAGCTCGGGTGCGACCGTGTAGGGTGAGCATTTGAATGCCGGCCGCTTCTAGGCGCTGAGCAAACTCTACAATATTGATTTCTTGATCGTTCCAGCCCAAACGTGTTTTGACCGTTACTGGTACCGAGACGGCATTGATTACTTCTCGCACAATTGCGATTGCAACGTCTGGCTGTCGCAACAAGGAAGATCCGCCCCCTTTGCGCGTAATTTTGTTGACAGGGCAGCCCATATTGATATCGATCGTTTGAGCACCTTCTGCGACCGCTTTTTGAGCAGCAATGGCCATAAAATCAGGACGGCAATCAAAGAGCTGAATGCTAATGGGGTCTTCATTAGGCGCGATCGCCATCATTTGAGGAACTGTTTCCAGATGATGAATTTCTTTGGCGCTGACCATCTCGGTATACAGCATAGAATCTGGGGCATACCGACGCACTAGTCGCCGAAACACCTGATCCGTGACGCCGGATAAAGGGGATTGCAGCACTCGACTTTTTAAAGTTAGAGTCCCAATTTTGAGGGGGGTTTCAGGTAGAACGGTTGTCGCAGTCAAGGATTTTGTAAGGGAAATTCCGGGACGATAGCGGTTGCCACCTTCGTAAGTGGGAGGCTGCGTGCCAGAAAGATCTAGGATTAGTCAACCCAAAATCAGAATCATCCTAAGCAATCTGGCGCAGGTAGTATTCACAGAGGGAAGGCCTCATTAAAAGAAGCTCGGGTCAGAGGCTGCTCGACGATCAAACCTTCCCCGCCTAAAGTCGTTAGCGCTTCCCCTTCAATACTCAGCCAAATAGGACTCTCTGGTGACAGGCTGGAGGCCGTGTAAACAATCTGGCCAAGACGCGTGATCATTGCGGCACTACCGCCCCCCGTTTGAAATTCACTGGATAAATCCACATAGATCCCGTCAGGCATAACCTTAAAACGACGAAGTTGAGTCTCGGCGGGAATGCTACTGGTATGTTTTTGGGGCGGTGTGGTGAGCAGTTGTTCAAACGCGATCGCAAGTTTGTCTTTGGGGCTTGTGTCGGGCTTAATCGACTCGAGGGGGACTGGAACCAACTGGAATTCAGGATATCCTCCCGCCACCCAATACACTTGCGGAATTTTTTGATTGTGTGGCTCGATGGAGACGATCGGGTCCGGCAGAGTAGTTTGCGATCGCGGTAAAAATTGAACGAGCCCCCAACCTCCCGCAACTGTGATCGCGGAACTCAATGCGATCCCAATTGGCCAAGCCGCCCGTTTTGGCAATGTCAACATTGATCAAACCCTCCTAGCATCTGTGGCAAGCTGGCCAAGACCGATAAACCTTCAGCATTCATTGCCGAAAATCATTGATTTAGCCTTCTCTTTATTGTGCCGCTTACTCTAATCAACCTCTCAATGCATTGCCAAAATGGCAACGGAATTTGCACTAAGCCGAAGGAAGGGGCATCCTACGCTAGGATTTTAGGGATTAAATAATTAGTAGCAGCGAGACTTGGGCCATGCCGCGTACTCAGCGCAACGATAATTTTGTGGACAAAACCTTTACGGTCATCGCCGATATCATCCTCAAAGTCTTACCCACTAATGAAGATGCCAAAGAAGCCTTTGCCTACTATCGAGACGGCATGTCGGCGCAGGCGGATGGAGAGTATGCCGAAGCGCTGGAAAACTACCAAGAAGCCCTCAAACTAGAAGACGACTCTAACGATCGCAGCTTTATTCTTTACAACATGGGTCTCATTCACACTAGTAATGGTGAACATGAGGAGGCGTTGGGTTACTACCAAGAGGCAATTGATCTCAATCCCCGCATGACCTCGGCTTTAAATAATATTGCCGTGATTTATCATTACCAAGGTGATCGAGAGACCGAAGCCGGGAATGAAGAACTAGCCGAAGAACTCTATGACAAAGCGTCTGAGTTCTGGAAGCAAGCCATCCGATTGGCACCCAATAATTATATTGAGGCTCAAAACTGGTTAAAAACCACGGGGCGCTCAGATATTGACGTTTATTTCTAAGCGCTGGGCAATTTATAGCCTTAGCCAGATCGCTTAGAATCCTTCTGATTTTAAGTTGCCTAGTTCTCGTTCTGGCGTATAGCAGCAGCCGCCTGCTTTGAAGGATGGCTGCTGCTATAAGGCACGATTAAACTCAACGCTGTCTTGATTGACTGGCGTTTCAGCACTGTTTCGTTAAATCTAGTTTGTAATGGCCACTCTTGATCTAGACCAAGTCCAAAAGGTTGCCCATTTAGCTCGCCTCAGCCTGACCCCAGAAGAAGAAACTCAATTTACGGCTCAACTCAGCAGTATTTTGGATTATTTCGAACAGCTCAGTGAACTCCCAACTGATGACGTCGCGCCGACTACTCGGGCAATTGAACTCAGCAACGTCATGCGACCTGATGAACTCATGGTTTTTGAGGATCGAGAGGCTTTATTGAATTGCGCACCCGAGCCGGAAGGCGACTTTTTTAAGGTGCCGCAGATTTTAAACTCGGAAGACTAACCCTTCTGGGCTTATAGTTCAGGGCGTTCGGACAGTTCACTCTGTCCAGCCCGCTCGTGGTAGCGTTTGATAATTTCGGCCGCG
>JBCDHF010000422.1:0-4103 GCA_038750375.1 Cyanobacteria bacterium P01_H01_bin.15 | reverse complement strand
CTTTTGTGGGTAAAAAAGCGGCGAGACCCCGCGTCGCCGAACGGCGCAAGGGAATGCTCGCAAAGGCAAAATAGAATGTGGCTCTGGACCGCAGTAGATCATTTCCGCACTGGAATCTTGGGGTGGGCGTTGGGAGACCATAGCTCAGAAACGTTTGAACCTCTATGGAATGAGATTAAGTGCTGGGGTTGCTACTTTTGGGTGACAGATGGCTGGACAGTCTACCCTGGTTTTATTCCAGAGGGAGACCAGATAGTGAAGGGTAGAAGGGGAAAATGCGAGACTGAGGCACTACTTAGCGAGGCTGCACAGGAAAACGTTGTGTTATTCGAAGTCAGTGGAGATGCTCAAACATGGAGTGAGGTTACTAATCCACTATCTGAAATTTGGAGATGTTCCGATCCCTGCCCGTTCATCCTTTAATTAAGCAACGCCTTTTTCCGAATTGCATGAGCGCTTCAGATTAGAATTTTTCGGCTGCCCTACTAACTTTGCAACAGAACCATTTCGGCGATTTATGGGCCTCTCGCTCAACAGGACTTCAATTGCCGGATTCCCGGCTGGCAGCCTTTTACTTTTAGTTCTTTACTTTTCCTTACAAACGCAGTCTTGAACTTTATGTTTTTACACTGTTTGAATTCGTTCACTATTACAATGAACTATCGTTATCGATAGGACTACGGAAAGTCTATTGTTTATGTTGTTTTCGTATAAAATACTTAATACTCACTATGCTTCGATCGCAATATGAGGCGTTGAGCCGCGACAAGAAAATTTTGTTTATGCATATTCCTAAAACAGCTGGAATAAGCTTTACACAAATCTTAAAAAAATCTTTCCCAGATAAGCGGTTTTTCCCCTCTCATGGACCAGCACGCTTGCTTCAGGACTTCCATTCGAACGAACGCCAGTACGATATATTTTCTGGGCATTTTTTTTATGATATTGCTAAAAATTTTTCAGAAAAGCCAATTACACTAACATTTCTTCGATCACCATCTGCAAGAGTAATCTCTCACTACTATTTTTACAAGTCTTATCCTGATGAATTGATATCTGATTTGCCAAACTACGATAGAGAAATCGTTGAGTTAACCCGTGCTTTTGGGTTGAAAGACTTTTTGAACATGGGTGACATTAGGATAGAAAATGCTTTTTCTAATTTACAGACTCGTATGCTTGCAAATAATACCGGTTTTTCTGTCCCCACAGAAGCTAGTAAGTTAACACAACTTAGTGACCTATCGATACAAAATCTGCGTAACACTGATTTCATTGGGATTGTGGAGCATTTTGATGACAGCATCAAGCTCTTTAATAAGATGTTTTCTGTAGACGCTAAGATTAAACAGGAGCCTCTTAATGTAAACCGTAAAAAGCCCACTAAAATGGGGTCTCAAAGTGAATGTTTCGGCGAAAATTCCATAGCAATGCATCGCATCAGATGTGATCAACGACTTTATGAAGAAGGGATTAGGCTTTTTAATGCTAATTTACAACGATATGGACTATGAGGGGCTTTATTGCATAAATCAAAAATGATCAGAGCTGTTGTAACTTGGATATGTCAATTATTTTGTGTAAACAGAAAATGATGGGGATTTAAGGTTGTGGACAACGGTCGGGGAATTCAATAGAAAAACGATTCAAAGCACCCTTCCAGTACCGAATCGGCATCGTCCACTTTTTAGCGATATTTTTCAGAGCCAAGTACATCAACTTAAAAACAGACTCAGGAGAAGAGAAACTCCCTTTAGTTTTCAAGACTTTGAGGAGACAGCGATTCACCGATTCAATCGCATTAATGGTGTAGATGACCTTTCGGGTATCCGTTGGATAGTCAAAGAACGGAATCACCCGTTCCCAATGGCGCAATCAGAGGGCGGAGATGCTTGGATACTTTCCATCCCATTTCTCAGCAAAGAATTTCAAAGCGGACTCAGCGTCGGCCACAGTAGCAGCGCGATAAATCGGCTTCAAATCCGCAGTCACTTGCTTGCGGTCTTTCCAGGGCACATAGTTCAAGGAATTGCAGATGAGATGCGCAATACACAACTGCACACGGGTTTGAGGATAAACGGACTCAATGGCATCAGGAAACCCCGTCAGACCATCCACACAGGCAATGAAGATATCTCGCAAGCCTCGATTCTTGAGTTCCGTCAACACCCGTAACCAAGACTTGGCTCCTTCAGTGGGCGATAGCCAGAGTCCCAGCACTTCTTTATGCTCGTCCAGATCGACTCCGAAAGCGAGATACACGGCTTGATTCATCACCCGCCCCTCATGACGCACTTTCACTTGCAGGGCGTCCAAATAAAGAATGGGGTAGAGAAGGTCCAGCGGTCGATTTTGCCATTGCTGCGAGCAATGGGAACGGATTCACGATTTACTTCCTGGACGAGCTGGGAGTATGGGTGCGACGGCTCGCAATAATCGCCTTTTCGTAGAAGCGGTTTTGTACCGTTATCGTGCGGGGATTCCCTGGCGTGACTTGCTCCACCGATTCGGTCACTATCGTAAAATTCATACCCACCTTCGGCGTTGGTGTAAACGCGGTGGGTGGCAGCAGGTATTCCCAAAACTTGCGAGCGACCCGGATAAAGAATACGCCATGATTGACTCAACTATTGTGCGCGCCCATCAGCACAGTGCCGGGGGCAGGGGAATGCAGATGCAGAAGCCATTGGCTCCAGCAAAGACGGATTGAGTACCAAGATTCACGCGCTCGTCGATGCCCTCGGCAATCCCTTGAGACTTCATTTGACGCCAGCGCAAGCCAGTGACTTGTCGGAGGCTGATGTCTTGTTAACCGACTTGGAAGTTGACGCGCTGTTGGCAGACAAGGGCTACGATGCTGATGAACGGGTGATTAAGCGCTTGCAGAACGATGGCATCAAGGCTATGATTACATCAAAGCGCAATCGTCGCGAGCCCCGTGAATATGACCGAGAACTCTACAAAGCACGACATCTGATTGGGATTTTTTTCGCGCGACTGAAGCAGTATCGAGCGATTGCTACTCGGTATGACAAGCTAGCGGAGAGCTTCTCAGGGTCCATTTATCTAGCTGCTACAGTCATCTGGCTGAATTGATGACACGCCCTAGGCTTCGTACTTGCATCCTTGAAAATATCAGCATGAGTCAGAGCCAACCGAGCCAAGTTTCATCAATTAAATCAGAGAAATTCGAAAATAGGTTATATGTTGAAGTATAGAATTAAATTGTTAGCTCAGTATGCAAAAACTGAATGTACTCTTTGCCTCACTCACCATTGCCCCTCCTACATTAGCAATCTCTTAAGTTATTGACCGCAATACTATTCATTTTTTCCACCTTTAGATCCATACTATAGAACGGTAATGGCTAAATTAATTTTTATGGGGAAAACATTATGAAAGTCCTTGTCGTAACGACGCAGGTACCTTTCGTTTTTGGTGGTGCAGAACTTTTGGCTCAAAATTTAATTGATTCACTACGCAAACATGGGCATGAAGCTGAATTGGTCGCAATCCCTTTCAGATGGTATCCTCCAGAGAAAATCCTGGATTCCATGTTATCTTGTCAACTGCTGGATCTATCTAATTTCAATGGCGAGAATGTTGACAAAGTGATTGCCCTAAAGTTTCCTGCCTATCTTATTCCTCATCCTAATAAGACATATTGGCTGCTCCACCAACATAGAACTGCTTATGAGCTTTGGGGAACTAAATTTGGTGATCTTGAACATTATCCTAATGGCATTCAGGTAAGAAATGCGATCAATGACGTTGATAACAAATTATTTCAAGAAACTGAGCGTTTATACACGATATCAATTAATGTCGCAAAAAGGCTACAAGAATATAATCAGGCTTTAGCAACTCCCATATATCATCCTCCCAATAACCACGAAAATTTTTTCACATCAAGCTACGAACCCTTTTTTTTCTTCCCTAGCCGAATCAATGCTATTAAACGGCAGAGCTTGGTAATCAGAGCATTGGCAAAAGCGAAAAATAATGCCAGAGTTGTTTTTGCTGGTAAATGTGATAACTCTGCCTATATGAGTGAGCTCACCAAGCTTGTGGAACAATCTAATGCTACAGATAAGGTTGTGTGG
>JBCDHF010000421.1:0-4113 GCA_038750375.1 Cyanobacteria bacterium P01_H01_bin.15 | reverse complement strand
TCTGAAAAGATTTCGGATTCTTGTGGGTCCCTATCGCAATCGATCTCGCGGTTTTGGGCGACGTTTTAATTTGATCGCTGCCATCTGCAATCTTCTTCTTTTCCCTTATTAGATTCCTGCAAGAGGTCTTTTTTGCACATACCTATTAAGTGGCGCTTCGAGTCTAGCAAGATGCTCACGTCTCTTCATTTAATCAAAATTCTCTACTCTCGCTATTAGTCAAGAAAACTGGCAGGCGGAATTTAATCAATCAAAGAATTTCTGTGTGAAAATAAGTTTTAGCTAATCTTTTTAAAGATGATTGTGTTTTTTATTGTTCAACTAAGCTATGATATTTCTAATTAAACATCTCCACAATTTCAAATGGCATCTCTCTTACTAGAATTATCTCCTTCACAACTTAATGGCTTGACGCAGTTGGCGGTTGGGCAAGGCATTTCGCTTGAAGAATATATCACGAGTTCTCTGTCTGCTCCCAGCGCCCCTTCTTCCGGTAATGGGACAGTGCCGGTTGGCTTATTAACTGAGATTACTGAGTCTCTATCTCGGATAACGAATACCGTTGATACCTTATCCAGTTCTGTTGATGAGAGATTGAAGGCTCTTGAAGGCAAAGGCGGTTCTGCTCCTGCTTCGGTTTCCAGCAAACCGCTGAAAGCTCGGTCGATTGTTGATCGGTCTGCAAGCGATTCGTCAGCATCTACAGAAAGTACTTGGTTGACCACCAAGCAAGCCTATGAACAAGCGCAAAGCCAAGGATTTAAAGGCAGTCGCGTTGTATTTGGTAATTATCTGCGTGAATGGCGTAAGACTCGCCAGTTGCCGACTCAACTCGAAACCATTAATCTTGTTCACGCCAAGATGGACGAGAAAGATGCTGACCCGAAGGCACGTCATTTAGCTTGGCTTGCATTTGGATAATATTCGAATCTAAGCTTGTCTTGATTCTGTCCTTATCTGTCTGAATTATCACGAAATATTTTCATATGGCGATCGCAAATTAAATTCTTTGTGATCGCTTTTTTGTTCACACTTATGTAATAGGTTTTTAAGCAATCAGAGTGAGCACTCTTTTTTTGCTCTAGACTCAGTTCGAATTGTGTGGGGTATGCTCGTCTCGGCAGTTCGGGAACCCGTACAACTCTGATTATTGCAGCACTTATCGCTGGTTCGCTAGATTAGCACTCGGATAGGGAGAGTGCTAATAGCCTATTGGTTAGGTAGCTGCTCGAGCATTGAGAGGCACGCACTTTTTTGAGTCCGCTTTGTTTGACATTGCAAAAACTGGAGGAAATCTAGAAACATGGCCGCTATTTCCCTGACGGTATCTACTGTTAAACCCCTTGGCGATCGCGTATTCGTTAAAGTTAGCCCGAGCGAAGAGAAGACCGCCGGCGGAATTTTGTTGCCCGATACAGCGAAAGAGAAGCCTCAGATTGGTGAGGTCGCTGCTGTAGGTCCTGGCAAGCGCAATGACGATGGTGCCCGGGCTGAGATGGACGTTAAAGTTGGTGACAAAGTTTTGTATTCCAAGTATGCCGGAACCGATGTTAAGCTCGCTGGCGATGAGTATGTTTTACTCTCTGAGAAAGACATCTTAGCGGTTGTTGACTAGCCCCGATACACGCGAGCAATTCTGCGTTCTGTACTGAAAATCACACCCAAAACGAAGTTGGAGACAAGGACATATCATGGCGAAATCTATTATTTACAACGAGGACGCTCGTCGTGCTTTAGAGCGGGGAATCGATCTGCTAACTGAAGCAGTTGCAATTACGCTGGGACCGAAAGGCCGGAATGTTGTCTTGGAAAAGAAATTTGGCGCACCTCAAATTGTGAATGATGGTGTCACGATTGCCAAAGAGATTGAACTCGAAGATCACATTGAAAATACGGGCGTTTCTTTAATTCGGCAGGCGGCCTCCAAGACCAACGATGTGGCTGGTGATGGCACAACAACAGCGACTGTGTTAGCCCACGCTATCGTCAAAGAGGGTTTGCGGAATGTCGCTGCAGGCGCAAATCCCATCGCTCTAAAGCGGGGGATTGATCGCGCTACTGATTTCTTGGTTGAGAAAATTGCAGCTTACGCTAAGCCCGTTGAGGATTCAACAGCGATCGCGCAAGTGGGTGCGATTTCAGCCGGTAACGATCCCGAAGTAGGTGACATGATTGCCAACGCCATGGATAAAGTTGGTAAAGAAGGTGTTATTTCTCTTGAAGAAGGGAAGTCCATGTTCACCGAGTTGGAGGTAACCGAGGGTATGCGTTTTGATAAGGGTTATATCTCTCCTTACTTTGTGACCGATGCAGAACGGATGGAAGCGGTTTTAGATGAACCTTTTATCCTAATTACGGACAAAAAGATTACTTTGGTTCAAGATTTGGTCCCTGTTCTTGAGCAAGTGGCTCGCCAGGGTCGTCCCTTAATCATCATTGCAGAAGATATCGAGAAGGAAGCGTTGGCGACACTCGTGGTTAATCGTCTGCGGGGTGTCTTGACTGTGGCTGCCATCAAAGCACCCGGATTTGGGGATCGTCGCAAAGCAATGCTAGGTGATATTGCGACATTGACCGGTGGTCAAGTCATCAGCGAGGATGCGGGTTTGAAACTTGAGTCCGCCACGCCGGACATGTTGGGTAAAGCCCGTCGCATGACGATTACCAAGGACAATACGACTATCGTTGCCGAAGGTAATGAGGACGCGGTCAAAACTCGCTGTGATCAATTGCGCCGCCAGATTGAAGAGACTGACTCTTCTTATGACAAAGAGAAGCTGCAGGAGCGCTTGGCTAAGTTGAGTGGTGGTGTTGCCGTCATCAAGGTGGGTGCTGCTACTGAGACCGAAATGAAAGATCGTAAGCTGCGTTTAGAAGATGCGATCAACGCAACGAAAGCGGCGGTTGAAGAGGGCATTGTCCCGGGTGGTGGAACAACCTTGGCTCACTTAGTGCCGCTGGTGGAAGAATGGTCTCAATCCAATCTGTCTGGCGAAGAGCTGATTGGGTCTGGAATTGTCGGCCGTGCGTTGGCGGCTCCCCTCAAGCGCATCGCTGAAAACTCTGGTCACAACGGCGCGGTCATTGCTGAGCGGGTTAAGGAGAAAGATGCTGCCATTGGATTCAATGCGGCATCCGGCGAGTTCGTTGACATGCTGTCAGCAGGAATTGTGGATCCGGCGAAAGTCACTCGCTCTGCTTTGCAAAATGCAGCCTCCATTGCGGGAATGGTTTTGACTACTGAGTGCATCGTCGTGGATAAGCCAGAAAAGGATAAAGCTCCCGCCGGACCGGGCGGTGGCGACTTCGATTACTAAAATTCGTCTGCGATCACAAATATCTCAGCTGAAGAAAAAACAATAAAGTGTTTCCTTTGGCTGAGCATTTAAATTAGCTCGACTAAGCGCATCGGCGCTTCAAGTAGTAGCAGAAACAACAAAAACCCCGCTTGTCTCACACAGCGGGGTTTTTCTTTGCCTGACGGTTAGAGAACACCTTTGATTTTAAATAGCTCAATCTTGGGTCGTTCTGGCAGGGGGTTCGCCCTTTATCAATTTGACGACGGCCATCTGTTGAACAAGGGGCTCTCCGTTCAGAATTCGCCGCTTCAGCTTTGTCCCGTAGAAAGCGTGGACGGCGTCTCTTGAATTTCGCGATCTCGGCGACGCTTTTTGGCATAAAGCTGGATTGCAGCCACCATGGAAATAACTAAACCGACTATCAGCCAGGTCGTGAGGTCCAGAGGCAAACTGTTCTTAAAGGTGGCCAATAGCACGATGACCACTAAGAGAAGTGTTGGTGCTTCATTAAGTGCTCGAAATTGCTGCCCTGTCCACTGACATTCATCAGCTTCAAGTTTCTTCATTAAACGTTTGCAGTAGTGGTGATAGCCAATTAGCAAAACCACAAAAGTAAGCTTAATGTGGAGCCAACCTTCTTTGAGGAGTTCTGGCTCGGTGTAGAGCAGCCCACTAGCCATGGCAATAGTGACCAACATGCCAGGAGTTGTAATAATGCCGTAAAGCCGTTTCTCCATCAGCGTATATTGCTTTTTCAGAATGCTGCGAGCGGGCTCCGGCTCAGCATTGGCTTCAGCATGATAGACAAACAAGC
>JBCDHF010000420.1:0-4116 GCA_038750375.1 Cyanobacteria bacterium P01_H01_bin.15 | reverse complement strand
TGATTCCAATGCCTGGTTTTAGTGAGGTGGCGCGCCGAGCTTTGGCGGTGTTTGGAGTAACAGCCTTTCTCTGGGGAACCAATACGCTGCCCTTAGCGGTGACCGGATTATTAGTTCTCTTTTTGATTCCGGCTAGTGGAGCCCTCTCTCCTGGCGAAACATACAGTTATTTTGGCAGTCGAGCCGTCTTTTTTATCCTGGGCGTTTTTATCCTGGCTAGTCCGATTATGCGCTCGGGTCTAAGCACCCGTTTGGCATTTACCGTCGTCAGCCGGTTTGGTTTAAGCCAGAATACGCTCATTGGTTCAATTTTGCTGTTAGCGGCAGTGATGTCTTTAGCGATTAGTACCCATGCCGTGGCCGCCATGCTCTTTCCCGTGGTCTTGGAAGTGGTTCGTGCAGCAGGTGCTAAGCCCGGCGGTCGGTTCGGGACTGCGGCATTTTTAGCATTGGCCTGGGGAGCTGGGATTGGTGGAATTGCAACGCTGTTGGGGGGGGCAAGAGCGGCGTTAGCCATCGAAATTTTGCAAGAAGCGACCAGCCAAAGTATCGGGTTTGTTGAGTTTTCTTTGCTCGCACTGCCGCTAGTTTTAGGTTTGCTGATGCTGGCCTATTTTTTACTACTGCAAATTGGGAAAGGGACGGCGATCTCCCTCAGCTCTGCCCGGCAACTGTTAGCAGTTCGGGCAAAGACATTGGGCGCTATTTCTCGACGCGAACTTGGTACCGCCATCATTATGAGTTTAATGATCATTCTTTGGGTCTTACGAGGCGAAGTTTGGGGTCTTGATACCATCGCATTGTTAGGGGTAACCCTTTGCTTCGTCTTTCAAGTCGCCGACTGGCAGGAGGTCGAAGAAGATGTGAACTGGGGCATCTTTGTCATGTATGGTTCGGCGATCGCTCTCAGTGCAGTTCTGCGGGAAACGGGTGCAGCCGAAGCCCTGGTCAAAGTGTTGCTGGCGTCTGGAATCACAGGGCCCTGGGTCAGTTTTGTGGCAGTTGTTTTGCTCGTTATTGTTTTGACAGAAGGCATGAGTAACGCCGCTACCGTTGCGGTTCTCATGCCCATTGCATTGGCACTCGGTAGCCAATTCGGTCTGGACCCTCGGGTAATGACGTTGGGAGTGACATTGCCGTCGGGACTAGCCTTTATGCTGCCCGTTAGTACGCCTGCGATCGCAATTGTGGTCGGCAGTG
This sequence comes from Cyanobacteria bacterium P01_H01_bin.15, assembly GCA_038750375.1. Lineage (GTDB taxonomy): Bacteria > Cyanobacteriota > Cyanobacteriia > Cyanobacteriales > JAAUTE01 > JAAUTE01. Next base: position 2,916 of record JBCDHF010000420.1, on the reverse strand, counting down.
GATACGTTTCACCGTTCCAGGCATTCCGACGAGGCTTAGTCCTCAAGATCGGGGGATTTCTGTTATTTTTAGGCGTGGCTAAATTCTATTGGCCGCTATTGGGGCTGGGACTCTAATGGATATTTGGCTGATTATTGCAAATCCCTACGCCTACGACAAAGCGCTGGCAGAGGCTTTATCGTTGGCGCAGCAGCCTGGTGCACGCCTTCATGTGGCTTTTTTTATTAGCGATAGTTCCGTCACTGATACGATTCACGAACTCGCTGATACAGGACTGCTCGGACCGGGTTCTTTGCGTAATCTTCGCTCAAACATGCTCGCGGGCTATCGTGGCCTAGCCGATGACGTTCTGAAGCGGGTTCAGCGAAAAGCGGCGCAGATTCCGGTTGTGATCGAAGGCGTTGTTGAGCAAGACTCACTCCGAGATTATCTGCCCCAAATTTATCAGCGCTCTGACGTTAACCGCATTGTAATCGGTGGCTCTCGACTCATGGCTAGTCGTTTGGGTACGATTCCCGAGCACGTTGTTTTTATTGCCGAGGAATAGCCTGGAGATAATCCTATGCATACACTGTCCATTCCCACTTGGATTGTCCACGTGTCCAGTGTTATTGAATGGATCCTCGCCATCCGGCTTGTGAGCATCTACGGACAAACGACTTGCGATCGCAGATGGTTTGTTCTGGCTTGGGGGATGCTTCCGGCTCTCATTAGCGCCATGTGTGCTCTGACCTGGCATTTCTTTGATAACGCCGCGACTTTAGATTGGCTAGTGACCCTACAAGCGGGGATGACTGTCATTGGTAATACGACTCTTTGTCTGGGTGCTTGGTGGATTTGGCACGGTGCCCAACAGTTACAATCTGACGATGAATCCGTGCCACCGTCCCCAACTTCCTAGAAAAAAATGATGGATTTACTGCTGGCAAAAGAGAACCTATTTGCCATCTCATTATTTCCGTACCTTGGGTTTCTGTACTTTTTAACTAGGTCCGGAAAGACCCCCCGACTTGCTCTGGGCGGCTTCTATTTCTTATTAGTCTTTGTCGCAATTACGATTCCGGCTGAACTATATGCCCAAAGTCATTACGGCGAAATGCTAGCGAATGTTGATTGGCTTCACGGGGGAGCCGAAGTATTTTTGACCCTCGCCAATATCTTGGTGGTGTTGGGATTTCGTCAAGCCATTCTGCGATATCAGCAGCACTCTTCCGATTAATCAGTTGTTGGGATTAAACCTCGATAAACGCCAAAATTCGTCCAGACGCTGTCGCCATTGCTGCCATAGGTCTGCATATTGCGATCGCGAAAACCAAAATATTTGTGCCTCCTGGTGCGGAAGTGCCACCACAATTGCGCAACGAGAAAGCGCTAGTTCGGGATAACAGTGCTCAAGCGCCCCCCAATAAGCCACTAATTGTAAAGGCGTATCTCTCAGATAATCGGGATGTTTCGGTTTCCCTGCGCTTTTCCAGTCGATCAACACAGGCTCTCCTTCACACTCAATGACGCAGTCCACTCGGCCAGCATATCCGCAGGTCTGATGACAAACAAATCCCTCTACTAGCCGAACCGATTCAATCCTGCTCAAAAATGCCTGAATACTCTGCCAATAGGGCTCAGCTTTAGCAGAAACAGACCAAGGTTGATGACTTAAATAATTTTTGAGCACGGTATGCAAAGAAACGCCACGACCGCTTGCTTGGGTCGCAATACGTTGAGCTTCATGGACTCCAACCCGTTGACGCCAAGCTTGAAGAGCGAGCCGATCCGCTCTGGGTTTGGTGCGCTGGAGAATATGACTAACGCTCGGATATTGACGACCTTCTGCATCAATAATCCGCTGTTTGCCCTGACCCCGAAGCACTTTAGCCGGATATGGGGGCAATAGATTGAGGGGCGGTAATGATGGAGACACGATCAGAAAAGGACGCAGGTATTTTTCAGACTGCTTGAGAGCTTACCCGATTGCCATTGAGGTCAGCGACTTAACAGCACTCATATATAGAATTATCTATTTTCTGATGGGTTGGGTGAGAGGCGTGTAAGCATGTTGCATCAAGTCAAAATCCGTTTCATTTGCCCCCGCATCTAGACACTTGCTGTTAGGCTGTCAAGGATAGAATGCATCAGCAATAGACCATAGATGAACTTTGGGGCTGTTGCGACATCGGATTTGTCATGGGTATCTATGAGCGCGCTGCCATCTACCACTCAACGTCGCCTGCTAAAACTACCTCAAAATCGCAATATTTGGGAAGGAGATCGACGGGTGCTATCTGGTATGGGGCCGCGACGAGACTCATCAAGCGAGGATGCTAGCGATTGCATTATTTGGGTCGATGGCTCCGAAGGAATGGTCCGCGCAATGGACTTGGTCCCAGGATCAACGGGCATGGAGGCAGTGGTTCGTACTTTCTTGCGAGCGATTGAAGCGCCAGACAAGCCCTCGCAACCCCTTCGTCCACACAAAATATTAGTCCGTGATCGCCAACTGCAATTTTTTTTGCGCGGTGCTCTTCAAAGCCTCCATATTTCGGTGGATTACGTCCCCGAATTGCCGCTAATTGACGAGCTGTTTCGGCGTTTTGAGAATATGAAGGGCTCGGACTCTCCGTCTTTGCCCTCCAGTTTACGTAGGCAGCTAAACCAAGTTGCTGCAGAGATTTGGCAACTTCAGCCATGGCAGTGGCTCGCCGATGATGACATTTTAGAAATCTCTTTCAATAAAGCACCCATCGACAAGGTCTACGCCTGTATGTTGGGCATGTTAGGACAAGAGTTTGGCATTATTCTCTACCGTTCAAAACAATCGTTGCGGCAGTTTCGGGCGGCGTCAGGCAATGACGATCTAGTCCTGGAAGAAGAGGCTTTTTTAAATCAAGATTGTTGGTTCATTAACTTTGAAGATGCCGA
>JBCDHF010000419.1:0-4117 GCA_038750375.1 Cyanobacteria bacterium P01_H01_bin.15 | reverse complement strand
GAGATGAGGAGAGAAATGGCACCTTAGGTTATCTATCTTTGCTGATTACTAGCTTAGTGACGTTCTATGAAGCCATCGCCAAAAATACGGATTTCTGAACGAGAATGGCACTTAAATTGGGCTAAATGCGGCTAGGAACAGTCATTGGACCTTTAATGTGCCGCATCGGGTTCATCTCCCGAAGAATTTGTTGGCTTTTCCGCTGACGCTCATGGCATTGAGCAACTGCCGATTTTTCTGAGTCGGATAAAGTTCTTCTTTCTTTACTCTTTTTTGCTAACACATCTGAATCGCTAATGCCTGCATTTCGTTCCGCTCTTGTTACCGAAGCCTCCACAGAAGTCTCGACTCGCGAGCGCATTCTGCAAGCCGCCTTGAGTCTCTTTGCCCGGCAAGGCTACGATGGTACAACGACGAGAGATTTAGCCGCGGCGGCCCAAGTGGCAGAGGGAACCCTTTTTCGACATTTTGCTAATAAGAAAGCCATCCTAATGGAAGTTGTGACAGCTGGTTGGGTCGATATTTTGACTGATCTACTGACCGAACTCAGTGAAATGGGCAGCTACAAGGCTATCGCTCAGGTTATGCGTCGCCGCATGCTGAATTTTCGGCATAACAGCGAGCTACTTCGAGTGTGCTTTTTGGAGGCTCAATTCCATCCTGAACTGCGGGAGCAAGTACAGCGGGAAGTGATCAACAAGATGAGCGACGTGGCAGAAGCTTTTTTCCAAACCGCCATGGATCGCGGAATTTATCGCCAAGCCAACCCCCGCATTGTGGCACTTGTGTTTTTGGGGATGTTTACCATCACAGGGTTTTCTCACGATGCAGTTAATCCCAATTTCAGTTCGCCCCAAGCCCTGCAGGATATGGCGGAGGGCATCTCAGACATCTTTTTACACGGCGTTTTAGCACCGACACATTCAGAGCAAGCATAAAAGAGTGTTGACCGATTGGTTTTAAACTCTGGGCTCTAAACATTTTTTGGCAACGTTTTTATTTCCTTGCAAATATCTATGGCTCTCTCGCGAGATCTGGCGAAAAAGCGCGTAAAACGAACTCGTAATACAGGCATGCCTCTATGGTGGGATCGATTGGTTGCTATCGTCGCCTTGATAAATTTCACCATGATTGTTTTTGATTTGACCTATATTCCGCTGAGAGACTTCTGGTTACAGCGGCAAATTCAGTTCTTCGTCAAGATTGGTCCAATTGAGCGCGAGATTCCAGAAACACCCATAAAACTCCCTATTCCGCCGATCACGCCTATTTACGATTGGGTCAAAGGCGTTGAGCCCTACCGAGAGACGGTTCAATATCTTCAACTCGTGGACACTCTAGAACGTACATTAGCCGAGTCAGCCATGGAGGCATCCGAAAACGATGCCTCCAATAGCGCCCGGGAAATTGACGCAATTTTACGAGAGATTCGTCAAGCCAGCTTGGAAATGCTAGAAGGGAATCCGTTTCAAATTGCCAATAAGACCGGAACCTTAGAAAGAATCAAGAAAAAAATGCGGGTTCATGTCTTTGAGTCAGAGGATGCATCAGCAAAATCAGCGTTTCGGACTTTTTGGACCCAAGACTATCTCATTGATAATGGTCTGATTGAGCAACTGAATTTTTTTAACCAAGAAATTGCCCCGCTGATAGCCTCTAACTACTATCGACCGGTTGGTGAAAATGGAAAGCCTGTGGACAATTTTGGACTCATCGATTTTCCATTTTTTGTATTGTTTCTTTTCGATTTCTTATTGCGGACTTGGCGCATCAGTCGTCGCAGAGCCGGGATTAGTTGGTTTGATGCGATGACCTGGCGCTGGACCGATTTGCCGTTACTGGTTCCCTTTTTCCGCTGGAGTCGGATTGTTCCAGTCATCAATCGATTTGACGAAGCCGAATTGGAAATCAATCTAAACCCAGTTAAAAAACAAGCCAGCTTGGGTTTAGTTGCGGCGATCGCAGATGACGTGACGGAAGTTGTGATTGTCAACATCGTCAATCAATTTCAGAACACCATTCGTCAAGGCAGTCTAGCGAAACTATTTGCTGAAGGCAGCAGCCAGGACTACATCGATCTTAATGAGACGGATGAAACGGCAGAGATCGTTAAATTAGTCAGCAAAACGACAGTTCACAAGGTGATCCCTCAAATTCGTCCCGAGATCGAAGCACTCTTGCAGTACAACATCGAAAAAGCATTCAAACAAAACCCGATCTATGAGACCCTGCAACAGGTTCCAGGTCTAGAGCAGCTCGAGCAGCAACTCAGCGACACTTTAGTTAAGCAACTTTACGAAGGAATTTATAGCATTGCTGTGAGCTTAGTTGAAGACGATCCCACATTTGATAAGCTCTGGGGGCAACTGGTTGATCAGTTTGGGCAGAGTTTCAATGAAGGGCTACAAACTGAACATAGTTTAGAGCGCCTAGAGTACTTACTCGTTGCCCTTCTCGAAGAAGTCAAAGTCAACTACGTTGAGCGCCGATCTAGCGAAGATGTCGAGGAAGTTTTGGAACAGACCCGGGCCTTGAGAGAAGTAGCTCGGACGAGCTAGCGGTTGGGTTAGAATACCAGCATCTAAATTTTTGACTACCGACAAATTAGGTCAGTGTTCATTCGCTGATGGTGGGTCTAGCACCCGCTTTTTTTTGTGTTTGTCTCAGGTTTGAGTCTGTGAGTCATCCTCTAATCCCCAAAATTACAGAACTCGCCACTCCCATTGCCGAGGAGTTGGCGTTAGAACTCGTCAGTGTGGTGATTCAAACGAATCGCAATCCGCCAACACTACGCATCGATGTTCGCAATCCAGCTCAAGAAACTGGACTCGATGATTGTGAGCGTATGAGCCGTGCTCTAAGTGAAGTCTTGGACAAAAGTGACGTCTTCAGCGGCGGTAAATACACCCTGGAAGTTTCCAGTCCGGGCACCTCAAGAGCCTTACTTAACGACCGCGAATTCACCGCGTTCCAAGGCTTTGCCGTCAAGGTTAAAACCTATCGACCGTTTAAAGATCAGAAGCAATGGCAGGGTCGCTTGCAAGGTCGGGATGAACAGGCTGTTTACCTTAACCATAAAGGTCGTGCGATCGCAATTCCCCGGGATTTGATTTCTAAAGTCCAACTTGACGACAGCGGCTCCTAGTCACTGTTTGCGACCAATCTACTTATTCCACTCACTTAGGAGTTTTTGCCGTATGTCCCTTGTTAGCTTGCCCGGTTTAGACACCATGATTGAAGAAATCTCTCAGCGTCATAATTTGCCTGAAAGTGCTGTCCAAGATGCGCTGCGAGAAGCCCTACTCAAAGGTTATGAACGGTTTCGGCGAGCCCAGACCCTCGATTTACCTGAGCGTCCAACGTTCACTGAAGAATATTTTGAAAATTTTGAGGTTGAGCTAGACACTGAAGATGAAGGATTTCGGGTATTAGCCACCAAGCGAATCGTGGAGGAAGTTGAAAGCAGCGATCATCAAATAGCGCTCAAGGAAGTGCAAGAAGTGGCCGCCGAAGCCCAATTAGGCGATGAAGTGGTTTTGGATGTCACTCCAGAACAAAAAGACTTTGGACGAATGGCAGCCATTCAAACTAAGCAAGTATTGCTGCAAAAGCTGAGAGATCAGCAACGTAAACTCATCCAAGAAGAATTTCTAGACCTGGAAAGTACCGTTCTCCAATCCCGTGTCCTTCGCTTCGAGCGCCAGTCTGTAATTATGGCGGTGAGCAGTGGTTTTGGTCAGCCAGAAGTTGAAGCAGAGCTGCCACGGCGCGAACAATTACCCAATGACAATTATCGGACCAATACAACTCTCAAAGTCTTTCTCAAAAAGGTGCGCGAGGGCTCCCATCGTGGACCGCAACTAATTGTGTCTCGAGCAGCAGCAGGTCTCGTTGTTTATCTTTTCGCCAATGAAGTTCCCGAAATTGAGGAGGAAGTCGTACGGATCGTGGCCGTTGCCAGAGAAGCCAACCCTCCAACCCGTCATGTCGGTCCACGAACCACAATCGCTGTTGACACTTTGGAGCGGGACGTTGATCCGGTCGGTGCCTGCATTGGAGCTCGAGGTGCACGCATTCAAGCCGTCGTTAACGAATTGCGCGGGGAAAAAATTGATGT